>NZ_CP059275.1:2005000-2085667 GCF_013694365.1 Limosilactobacillus reuteri | reverse complement strand
ACGTTAGTGCTTTTTCTTTTGTTCTATGATATATTTAGTATATATCTATAAAATGTGGTGATAACAATAGAATTAGATAGAAATCAGCATTCAGTATACTTACTTAATTACCATTTGGTAATGGTGGTTGTGCTGTAAACTACCCAGTTGTTATTCGCAGCACCATTAATTACTACCTTGGAAACTGTATCTGGGATAGTAATCACATTGTTGGCGATTCTATTGTAGTCACCCCTCATAATAAGAATTCCTGTTGTACAACAGGAATTCTTATTATGAGGGGTGACTACAATAGAATCGCCAACAATGTGATTACTATCCCAGATACAGTTTCCAAGGTAGTAATTAATGGTGCTGCGAATAACAACTGGGTAGTTTACAGCACAGATTAACGGCTTTTAGAACCATTATTTTCTCCCTTGACTTTCAATATATCGTTTTACAACTTCTAAAGGCGCTCCACCAGTGCTAATTAAGCAATAGCTTTGTGTCCAAAAGGCTGATTTCCAAAGATATTGCTTATTGGAAAGTCCTTGCGACTTTAAAGTCGCAATCATCACACGTTCTTCTTTAGTAAGATGAGCATTCTTTTTATGAGTAGTCAATAAACTAGTAGACATGGTATCATTTAAGTGCGTCATTTGACGGACATCCTTCGATTGGAAAGTCCTTGCGACTTTAAAGTCGCAATCATCACACGTTCTTCTTTAGTAAGATGAGCATTCTTTTTATGAGTAGTCAATAAACTAGTAGACATGGTATCATTTAAGTGCGTCATTTGACGGACATCCTTTCAGTGTGGAATATTCAGACCCTTTTAAGGGTAAGTGAGGTAGTACAAACACCGCTTAAAGCGGTGGCAAAGTAGTCAGAGCATTTTGGCTTGAGCAAAGCGAAAGCCAGCGCCTTGAGACGCCGGCTTTTATTATCGGCTTATTTTGGATAGATGCGCATTTTAACGGCTTTTAGAACCATTATTTTCTCCCTTGACTTTCAATATATCGTTTTACAACTTCTAAAGGCGCTCCACCAGTGCTAATTAAGCAATAGCTTTGTGTCCAAAAGGCTGATTTCCAAAGATACGTACGGTTCCGTATACGGCGGTTCGACAACTTAATCACATTGAATTGACTGGAGCGTCTTGGACATATTCATAAGTCCGAGTTGTTCCAGTTTTCTATTAGTTAGAGAATAGCTCAAGGTCTTACTATGTGCAGTTCGCCAGTAGAGTAGTACTGAAGCCACCCACGCATTTTTCGATGAATTTCTTCAAACATTCTTGTCAGAGATATTCCACGATTACGTTTAGTTAATAACTTCAGTGCTTTCTTTACTCGTTGTTGCGATTGTTTAGCTGGACGGGCGTAGGCCCCGTAGTACTGAAGCCACCCACGCATTTTTCGATGAATTTCTTCAAACATTCTTGTCAGAGATATTCCACGATTACGTTTAGTTAATAACTTCAGTGCTTTCTTTACTCGTTGTTGCGATTGTTTAGCTGGACGGGCGTAGGCCCCTAGCTTTACTGAGACCAACTTCGAGTAGTATTGGACTTCAACTTGTCTAGCAGCCTTATCCAGTTAATTTCAGCCTTATAGCTACTTCTTGTTCATCGATGCAGTACTTTGCCTTAGACTTCCTTCAGATTCCACCTCACGGTGGACACGGGGATGAATCGCTCTCTTAAAGCACGTTAGTGCTTTTTCTTTTGTTCTATGATATATTTAGTATATATCTATAAAATGTGGTGATAACAATAGAATTAGATAGAAATCAGCATTCAGTATACTTACTTAATTACCATTTGGTAATGGTGGATCAGCAAGTGCCAGTGAATCGGCATCAGCAAGTGCCAGTGAATCGGCATCAGCAAGTGCCAGTGAATCGGCATCAGCAAGTGCCAGTGAATCGGCATCAGCAAGTGCCAGTGAATCGGCATCAGCAAGTGCCAGTGAATCGGCATCGCATCAGCAAGTGCCAGTGAATCGGCATCAGCAAGTGCCAGTGAATCGGCATCAGCAAGTGCCAGTGAATCGGCATCAGCAAGTGCCAGTGAATCGGCATCAGCAAGTGCCAGTGAATCGGCATCAGCAAGTGCCAGTGAATCGGCATCAGATTATCGACCTCTCACACCACCGTACGTACGGTTCCGTATACGGCGGTTCGACAACTTAATCACATTGAATTGACTGGAGCGTCTTGGACATATTCATAAGTCCGAGTTGTTCCAGTTTTCTATTAGTTAGAGAATAGCTCAAGGTCTTACTTCCTTGTGGGGTTCCTTTTTCACTCTTAGCGAAAAGCCCATGGTCTAAGACTCCGCTAGTTAGAAACTTACGAATGAGTCTTAGTGTCCATGGGTCATCAATATATTGTTGGAGATACTTAATCATCAAGTCATGATTAACGTTATCAAAATACTATTTTGATAACGTTAATCATGACTTGATGATTAAGTATCTCCAACAATATATTGATGACCCATGGACACTAAGACTCATTCGTAAGTTTCTAACTAGCGGAGTCTTAGACCATGGGCTTTTCGCTAAGAGTGAAAAAGGAACCCCACAAGGAGAATCGAGTAGGAGATAATTGATTAGTTCAATTATCGACCTCTCACACCACCGTACGTACGGTTCCGTATACGGCGGTTCGACAACTTAATCACATTGAATTGACTGGAGCGTCTTGGACATATTCATAAGTCCGAGTTGTTCCAGTTTTCTATTAGTGTTTTAGGAAGAGTTTGGTTTTCGCTTTCCACTAAAACAGTAATGTAATATTGACCAGCAACGTTCAGACGAACAGTGACATTCTTAATTTTACCCATTGGCAATCGACCAGCTCTAAAATAGATGATACCGAGTTTTGGTAACTTTATATGATCATATAAAGTTACCAAAACTCGGTATCATCTATTTTAGAGCTGGTCGATTGCCAATGGGTAAAATTAAGAATGTCACTGTTCGTCTGAACGTTGCTGGTCAATATTACATTACTGTTTTAGTGGAAAGCGAAAACCAAACTCTTCCTAAAACAAGGCGTTGAATAAAGTTAGTTAGTTTCCCAATTGAGTAGTACTGAAGCCACCCACGCATTTTTCGATGAATTTCTTCAAACATTCTTGTCAGAGATATTCCACGATTACGTTTAGTTAATAACTTCAGTGCTTTCTTTACTCGTTGTTGCGATTGTTTCTAAACAATCGCAACAACGAGTAAAGAAAGCACTGAAGTTATTAACTAAACGTAATCGTGGAATATCTCTGACAAGAATGTTTGAAGAAATTCATCGAAAAATGCGTGGGTGGCTTCAGTACTACTCAATTGGGAAACTAACTAACTTTATTCAACGCCCGGATGAAGAAACAGGGCAAGTCATGGACTGAGCAGGGGGCTAAAGCCATGATTGGTTTAATTGAAGCCCGAATGAATGGTGAACTGCAAGCTAGTTTAAATACAATCCTAGAACAATTAACAGTTCTTCCTCGAGTGGCTCAAACCAGCCTATTACAGGAAATGCATATTCGATCGAATATGCATTTCCTGTAATAGGCTGGTTTGAGCCACTCGAGGAAGAACTGTTAATTGTTCTAGGATTGTATTTAAACTAGCTTGCAGTTCACCATTCATTCGGGCTTCAATTAAACCAATCATGGCTTTAGCCCCCTGCTCAGTCCATGACTTGCCCTGTTTCTTCATCCGTTGCGACTTTAAAGTCGCAATCATCACACGTTCTTCTTTAGTAAGATGAGCATTCTTTTTATGAGTAGTCAATAAACTAGTAGACATGGTATCATTTAAGTGCGTCATCCTTGCGACTTTAAAGTCGCAATCATCACACGTTCTTCTTTAGTAAGATGAGCATTCTTTTTATGAGTAGTCAATAAACTAGTAGACATGGTATCATTTAAGTGCGTCATTTGACGGACATCCTTTCATATAGGTTTGGTTCACTTAATATGATACCTGATGTCACGCCGAATGGCGTCAATCGACCAGCTCTAAAATAGACGATACCGAGTTTTGGTAACTTTATATGATGGCAATCTAAAACTTTAATATTGCCATTAACGTACTTTGAATTGTAGCTCTGAGAATATTTTCTGGATTTAAATTGAGGGAATTTATTTTGACCTTTAAAAAAGCGTTGAAAAGCATCGGCTAAATTCAATCGACCAGCTCTAAAATAGACGATACCGAGTTTTGGTAACTTTATATGATGGCAATCTAAAACTTTAATATTGCCATTAACGTACTTTGAATTGTAGCTCTGAGAATATTTTCTGGATTTAAATTGAGGGAATTTATTTTGACCTTTAAAAAAGCGTTGAAAAGCATCGGCTAAATTGGTTGAGCTCGTTATTAATTGTTTGATGATTAACTCCTAATTGGCGACCAATTGCGCGATTGGAAAGTCCTTGCGACTTTAAAGTCGCAATCATCACACGTTCTTCTTTAGTAAGATGAGCATTCTTTTTATGAGTAGTCAATAAACTAGTAGACATGGTATCATTTAAGTGCGTCATTTGGGTTGAGCTCGTTATTAATTGTTTGATGATTAACTCCTAATTGGCGACCAATTGCGCGATTGGAAAGTCCTTGCGACTTTAAAGTCGCAATCATCACACGTTCTTCTTTAGTAAGATGAGCATTCTTTTTATGAGTAGTCAATAAACTAGTAGACATGGTATCATTTAAGTGCGTCATTTGACAACACAACCGAAGGTTTGCCAGAGCTGATTTCGTTGTGCTGAATTTGGATAGATGCGCATTTTAACAGCTTTTAGAACCATAAGCAATATCTTTGGAAATCAGCCTTTTGGACACAAAGCTATTGCTTAATTAGCACTGGTGGAGCGCCTTTAGAAGTTGTAAAACGATATATTGAAAGTCAAGGGAGAAAATAATGGTTCTAAAAGCTGTTAAAATGCGCATCTATCCAAATTCAGCACAACGAAATCAGCTCTGGCAAACCTTCGGTTGTGTTCAGCACCAGCCACGTCAGCTAGTGGCGCAGCGGGCGAAACGCCAACATCCGGAACGGATACGCCGGTGACGAGCGGCGACAAGCCAACGTCCAGTGCAACGCTAGGCGGGGAAGCACCAGCCACGTCAGCTAGTGGCGCAGCGGGCGAAACGCCAACATCCGGAACGGATACGCCGGTGACGAGCGGCGACAAACGTCAGCTAGTGGCGCAGCGGGCGAAACGCCAACATCCGGAACGGATACGCCGGTGACGAGCGGCGACAAGCCAACGTCCAGTGCAACGCTAGGCGGGGAAGCACCAGCCACGTCAGCTAGTGGCGCAGCGGGCGAAACGCCAACATCCGGAACGGATACGCCGGTGACGAGCGGCGACAAGCGTCATGATTAACGTTATCAAAATAGGCTTTTAGGTCTAAGTCGACAACTCTTCGATAGCCTTGATTATAAAGATCTACTACTTTTGCAATAGCGTCATGGGCCCCACGGTGGGGACGGAAGCCAAAACTATTATCAGAGAAAACACGCTCAAAGATAGGCGTAAGAATTTGGGCTACAGCTTGTTGAACCATGTGGTGGACCGAATGGTTCAACAAGCTGTAGCCCAAATTCTTACGCCTATCTTTGAGCGTGTTTTCTCTGATAATAGTTTTGGCTTCCGTCCCCACCGTGGGGCCCATGACGCTATTGCAAAAGTAGTAGATCTTTATAATCAAGGCTATCGAAGAGTTGTCGACTTAGACCTAAAAGCCTATTTTGATAACGTTAATCATGACTTCGTTAGTGCTTTTTCTTTTGTTCTATGATATATTTAGTATATATCTATAAAATGTGGTGATAACAATAGAATTAGATAGAAATCAGCATTCAGTATACTTACTTAATTACCATTTGGTAATGGTGGTTAAGTATCGTCGAAAAGTAATTAACGATGAAATATCTGAATATCTTAAACATCGTTTTGTAGTTGTGGGACAAGCATACGGCAATCTAAAACTTTAATATTGCCATTAACGTACTTTGAATTGTAGCTCTGAGAATATTTTCTGGATTTAAATTGAGGGAATTTATTTTGACCTTTAAAAAAGCGTTGAAAAGCATCGGCTAAATTGCGATTAGCACTTTGCAAAGCAGTTGATTCTGCTTGTTTCAACCAAGGATACTCAACCTTAAGTTGTTTCAACAGATTATTTGAATAATCTGTTGAAACAACTTAAGGTTGAGTATCCTTGGTTGAAACAAGCAGAATCAACTGCTTTGCAAAGTGCTAATCGCAATTTAGCCGATGCTTTTCAACGCTTTTTTAAAGGTCAAAATAAATTCCCTCAATTTAAATCCAGAAAATATTCTCAGAGCTACAATTCAAAGTACGTTAATGGCAATATTAAAGTTTTAGATTGCGCATCAGCAAGTGAATCGGCTTCTGCAAGTGCCAGTGAATCCGCTTCTGCTAGTGCAAGCGAATCAGCATCAGCAAGTGCCAGCGAATCGGCATCAGCAAGTGAATCGGCTTCTGCAAGTGCCAGTGAATCCGCTTCTGCTAGTGCAAGCGAATCAGCATCAGCAAGTGCCAGCGAATCGGCATCAGCAAGTGATCAGCAAGTGAATCGGCTTCTGCAAGTGCCAGTGAATCCGCTTCTGCTAGTGCAAGCGAATCAGCATCAGCAAGTGCCAGCGAATCGGCATCAGCAAGTGAATCGGCTTCTGCAAGTGCCAGTGAATCCGCTTCTGCTAGTGCAAGCGAATCAGCATCAGCAAGTGCCAGCGAATCGGCATCAGCAAGTGAATCGGCTTCTGCAAGTGCCAGCACTAAAACAGTAATGTAATATTGACCAGCAACGTTCAGACGAACAGTGACATTCTTAATTTTACCCATTGGCAATCGACCAGCTCTAAAATAGATGATACCGAGTTTTGGTAACTTTATATGATGGCAATCTAAAACTTTAATATTGCCATTAACGTACTTTGAATTGTAGCTCTGAGAATATTTTCTGGATTTAAATCGAGGGAACTTATTTTGACCTTTTCCACTAAAACAGTAATGTAATATTGACCAGCAACGTTCAGACGAACAGTGACATTCTTAATTTTACCCATTGGCAATCGACCAGCTCTAAAATAGATGATACCGAGTTTTGGTAACTTTATATGATGGCAATCTAAAACTTTAATATTGCCATTAACGTACTTTGAATTGTAGCTCTGAGAATATTTTCTGGATTTAAATCGAGGGAACTTATTTTGACCTTTAAGCGAAAAGCCCATGGTCTAAGACTCCGCTAGTTAGAAACTTACGAATGAGTCTTAGTGTCCATGGGTCATCAATATATTGTTGGAGATACTTAATCATCAAGTCATGATTAACGTTATCAAAATAGGCTTTTAGGTCTAAGTCGACAACTCTTCGATAGCCTTGATTATAAAGATCTACTACTTTTGCAATAGCGTCATGGGCCCCACGGTGGGGACGGAAGCCTTGGCTTCCGTCCCCACCGTGGGGCCCATGACGCTATTGCAAAAGTAGTAGATCTTTATAATCAAGGCTATCGAAGAGTTGTCGACTTAGACCTAAAAGCCTATTTTGATAACGTTAATCATGACTTGATGATTAAGTATCTCCAACAATATATTGATGACCCATGGACACTAAGACTCATTCGTAAGTTTCTAACTAGCGGAGTCTTAGACCATGGGCTTTTCGCTGAGGAACTAGACTTAATAGCTTAGCTGGTTCGTAACCTGGGCCAGCGTCACTGGCCAAAAAGATCGTTTGACCGGCAAGCTTATAATGGCGGTCTAAATAATCACTTAGTCGTGCTTCAAGCCGTCCTTGGTGCCCAACACTGAGAAAGTCATGCCGATTAATGATTTGATTAGCTACTCGCTCATAAACCCGATAATGGTGCACAAGAGTCAGCTGACCTGCTTCTTTTTTAGGAACTAGACTTAATAGCTTAGCTGGTTCGTAACCTGGGCCAGCGTCACTGGCCAAAAAGATCGTTTGACCGGCAAGCTTATAATGGCGGTCTAAATAATCACTTAGTCGTGCTTCAAGCCGTCCTTGGTGCCCAACACTGAGAAAGTCATGCCGATTAATGATTTGATTAGCTACTCGCTCATAAACCCGATAATGGTGCACAAGAGTCAGCTGACCTGCTTCTTTTTTTTATTTTCTCCCTTGACTTTCAATATATCGTTTTACAACTTCTAAAGGCGCTCCACCAGTGCTAATTAAGCAATAGCTTTGTGTCCAAAAGGCTGATTTCCAAAGATACTGCTTGATTTCTGGAAATTGTTTTTTGACCATTCTGGAGCTAGACGATTTGTAAGCATTTAAAAATTTAGCCATTTCCGTATGAGGCGTTGCTCTAAACAAAACATGTACATGTTTTGTTTAGAGCAACGCCTCATACGGAAATGGCTAAATTTTTAAATGCTTACAAATCGTCTAGCTCCAGAATGGTCAAAAAACAATTTCCAGAAATCAAGCAGTATCTTTGGAAATCAGCCTTTTGGACACAAAGCTATTGCTTAATTAGCACTGGTGGAGCGCCTTTAGAAGTTGTAAAACGATATATTGAAAGTCAAGGGAGAAAATAATGGTTCTAAAAGCCGTTAATAATAGGCTGGTTTGAGCCACTCGAGGAAGAACTGTTAATTGTTCTAGGATCGTATTTAAACTAGCTTGCAGTTGACCATTCATTCGGGCTTCAATTAAACCAATCATGGCTTTAGCCCCCTGCTTAGTCCATGACTTGCCCTGTTTCTTCATCCGGTAAGTAAAAGCCCGGTGAGAACTTTCGACTGAACCAATTAAATGAATATCCTTAAATCCACGCATTTGTGGTGAGAGGATATCCTCTCACCACAAATGCGTGGATTTAAGGATATTCATTTAATTGGTTCAGTCGAAAGTTCTCACCGGGCTTTTACTTACCGGATGAAGAAACAGGGCAAGTCATGGACTAAGCAGGGGGCTAAAGCCATGATTGGTTTAATTGAAGCCCGAATGAATGGTCAACTGCAAGCTAGTTTAAATACGATCCTAGAACAATTAACAGTTCTTCCTCGAGTGGCTCAAACCAGCCTATTACATTAGTCGTGCTTCAAGCCGTCCTTGGTGCCCAACACTGAGAAAGTCATGCCGATTAATGATTTGATTAGCTACTCGCTCATAAACCCGATAATGGTGCACAAGAGTCAGCTGACCTGCTTCTTTTTTGCCTTTAATCATAAAGGCATCACCCTCAATAGTTAAATTTTTAGGCATATGGCGAGGAGTAGCTTGGTGTTCTTTTGCTTGAGTTTGTTTAGCTACCTGATTTCCTAACTCATGCACTAGTCGTGCTTCAAGCCGTCCTTGGTGCCCAACACTGAGAAAGTCATGCCGATTAATGATTTGATTAGCTACTCGCTCATAAACCCGATAATGGTGCACAAGAGTCAGCTGACCTGCTTCTTTTTTGCCTTTAATCATAAAGGCATCACCCTCAATAGTTAAATTTTTAGGCATATGGCGAGGAGTAGCTTGGTGTTCTTTTGCTTGAGTTTGTTTAGCTACCTGATTTCCTAACTCATGCACTTATTTTCTCCCTTGACTTTCAATATATCGTTTTACAACTTCTAAAGGCGCTCCACCAGTGCTAATTAAGCAATAGCTTTGTGTCCAAAAGGCTGATTTCCAAAGATATTGCTTGATTTCTGGAAATTGTTTTTTGACCATTCTGGAGCTAGACGATTTGTAAGCATTTAAAAATTTAGCCATTTCCGTATGAGGCGTTGCTCTAAACAAAACATGTACGTGGTCCTGATCATGGCTTTTAGAACCATTATTTTCTCCCTTGACTTTCAATATATCGTTTTACAACTTCTAAAGGCGCTCCACCAGTGCTAATTAAGCAATAGCTTTGTGTCCAAAAGGCTGATTTCCAAAGATATTGCTTGATTTCTGGAAATTGTTTTTTGACCATTCTGGAGCTAGACGATTTGTAAGCATTTAAAAATTTAGCCATTTCCGTATGAGGCGTTGCTCTAAACAAAACATGTACGTGGTCCTGATCATGATTTAACCCCCGTTGGTTAGGTGCCCCACCTCGGCAAAGTAGGTCTGGAGGTCAAATTGGTTGGCAATTGCTCGCCAGTCAGCGAACTCCTTCCCATTGTCGAAGGTAATCGACTTGAAGAAGTGGGGTGGAAACTTTGCCAAGGAATGGTTGGCAAAGTTTCCACCCCACTTCTTCAAGTCGATTACCTTCGACAATGGGAAGGAGTTCGCTGACTGGCGAGCAATTGCCAACCAATTTGACCTCCAGACCTACTTTGCCGAGGTGGGGCACCTAACCAACGGGGGTTAAACGAGAACAACAACGGCCTTCTGCGGCGCGATGGGCTCCACAAAGGCCGCGATCTCCGCCACCTAGCTGATGAAGAGGTTGCTCAAATAATGAGTTACCGGAGTTGAGCTCGTTATTAATTGTTTGATGATTAACTCCTAATTGGCGACCAATTGCGCGATTGGAAAGTCCTTGCGACTTTAAAGTCGCAATCATTTAGTATTCGACACACTAAAGGCTACTGGTCTTTTCTTTTTTTGTAAATAAGTAAATTGGTCTACAAAAAAGATTTCCACGACCAGATGAATTATTCATCCAACCTATGAAAATCTTACACTAACAAGAATGCTCATCTTACTAAAGAAGAACGTGTGATGATTGCGACTTTAAAGTCGCAAGGACTTTCCAATCGCGCAATTGGTCGCCAATTAGGAGTTAATCATCAAACAATTAATAACGAGCTCAACCTCATTCTATAATCCACCATTTGTAAGCATTTAAAAATTTAGCCATTTCCGTATGAGGCGTTGCTCTAAACAAAACATGTACGTGGTCCTGATCATGATTCCATTCTTGCAAATTAATGCCGTATGCTTGTCCCACAACTACAAAAGTGCGTCATTTGACGGACATCCTTTCGTATAGGTTTGGTTCACTTAATATGATACCTGATGTCACGCCGAATGGCGTTTTTTATTTACCACCAACTGGGTGGCTAACTTCATTCTATAATCCACCATTTGTAAGCATTTAAAAATTTAGCCATTTCCGTATGAGGCGTTGCTCTAAACAAAACATGTACGTGGTCCTGATCATGATTCCATTCTTGCAAATTAATGCCGTATGCTTGTCCCACAACTACAAATAGTCGTGCTTCAAGCCGTCCTTGGTGCCCAACACTGAGAAAGTCATGCCGATTAATGATTTGATTAGCTACTCGCTCATAAACCCGATAATGGTGCACAAGAGTCAGCTGACCTGCTTCTTTTTTACCTTTAATCATAAAGGCATCACCCTCAATAGTTAAATTTTTAGGCATATGGCGAGGAGTAGCTTGGTGTTCTTTTGCTTGAGTTTGTTTAGCTACCTGATTTCCTAACTCATGCACGGCGTGCATTTAGTCGTGCTTCAAGCCGTCCTTGGTGCCCAACACTGAGAAAGTCATGCCGATTAATGATTTGATTAGCTACTCGCTCATAAACCCGATAATGGTGCACAAGAGTCAGCTGACCTGCTTCTTTTTTACCTTTAATCATAAAGGCATCACCCTCAATAGTTAAATTTTTAGGCATATGGCGAGGAGTAGCTTGGTGTTCTTTTGCTTGAGTTTGTTTAGCTACCTGATTTCCTAACTCATGCACGGCGTGCATTACACTAAAACAGTAATGTAATATTGACCAGCAACGTTCAGACGAACAGTGACATTCTTAATTTTACCCATTGGCAATCGACCAGCTCTAAAATAGATGATACCGAGTTTTGGTAACTTTATATGATAGCAATCTAAAACTTTAATATTGCCATTAACGTACTTTGAATTGTAGCTCTGAGAATATTTTCTGGATTTAAATTGAGGGAATTTATTTTGACCTTTAAAAAAGCGTTGAAAAGCATCGGCTAAATTCAATTTAGCCGATGCTTTTCAACGCTTTTTTAAAGGTCAAAATAAATTCCCTCAATTTAAATCCAGAAAATATTCTCAGAGCTACAATTCAAAGTACGTTAATGGCAATATTAAAGTTTTAGATTGCTATCATATAAAGTTACCAAAACTCGGTATCATCTATTTTAGAGCTGGTCGATTGCCAATGGGTAAAATTAAGAATGTCACTGTTCGTCTGAACGTTGCTGGTCAATATTACATTACTGTTTTAGTGGATTAGCTGGACGGGCGTAGGCCCCGTTGTGGTCTACACCCAGCGAAAAGCCCATGGTCTAAGACTCCGCTAGTTAGAAACTTACGAATGAGTCTTAGTGTCCATGGGTCATCAATATATTGTTGGAGATACTTAATCATCAAGTCATGATTAACGTTATCAAAATACTATTTTGATAACGTTAATCATGACTTGATGATTAAGTATCTCCAACAATATATTGATGACCCATGGACACTAAGACTCATTCGTAAGTTTCTAACTAGCGGAGTCTTAGACCATGGGCTTTTCGCTGGGTGTAGACCACAACGGGGCCTACGCCCGTCCAGCTAAACAATCGCAACAACGAGTAAAGAAAGCACTGAAGTTATTAACTAAACGTAATCGTGGAATATCTCTGACAAGAATGTTTGAAGAAATTCATCGAAAAATGCGTGGTTCACTTTAACTTTCAAGCGCTTTTCTAGAAACTGGGTAATGCTTCGCATTACTCGTTCTCCGGCTCGTTGACTTTTAACATAGATGTTACAATCATCCGCATAGCGCACAAAGTGGTGACCACGTCTAGTCAACTCTTTGTCCAACTCATTTAGGTAGATGTTCGCCAGTAGTGGTGACAATGGCCCTCCTTGTGGGGTTCCTTTTTCACTCTTAGCGAAAAGCCCATGGTCTAAGACTCCGCTAGTTAGAAACTTACGAATGAGTCTTAGTGTCCATGGACCCATGGACACTAAGACTCATTCGTAAGTTTCTAACTAGCGGAGTCTTAGACCATGGGCTTTTCGCTAAGAGTGAAAAAGGAACCCCACAAGGAGGGCCATTGTCACCACTACTGGCGAACATCTACCTAAATGAGTTGGACAAAGAGTTGACTAGACGTGGTCACCACTTTGTGCGCTATGCGGATGATTGTAACATCTATGTTAAAAGTCAACGAGCCGGAGAACGAGTAATGCGAAGCATTACCCAGTTTCTAGAAAAGCGCTTGAAAGTTAAAGTGAACCCAACCTTTATGGAGGGAGCCGCCTAAGGCGGGACAGATGACTGGGGTGAAGTCGTAACAAGGTAGCCGTAGGAGAACCTGCGGCTGGATCACCTCCTTTCTAAGGAATAAAACGGAACCTACACATCGAAGAAACTTTGTTTAGTTTTGAGGGGTTTACCAGAGCTTGTACTTTGAAAACTAAATACTATCTAATTTCTTTATTAACAAAACAATAAACCGAGAACACCGCGTTATTTGAGTTTTAATTAACGAATTATAATCGCTAACTCAATTAATCAGACAATCTTTGAACGCATTTTTCGATGAATTTCTTCAAACATTCTTGTCAGAGATATTCCACGATTACGTTTAGTTAATAACTTCAGTGCTTTCTTTACTCGTTGTTGCGATTGTTTAGCTGGACGGGCGTAGGCCCCATTGTGGTCTACACCCAGCGAAAAGCCAAGAAACTTCAACCGTAGCGGGCTACCGACTTTGGTTTTATCTGGGTTCACTTTAACTTTCAAGCGCTTTTCTAGAAACTGGGTAATGCTTCGCATTACTCGTTCTCCGGCTCGTTGACTTTTAACATAGATGTTACAATCATCCGCATAGCGCACAAAGTGGTGACCCACGCATTTTTCGATGAATTTCTTCAAACATTCTTGTCAGAGATATTCCACGATTACGTTTAGTTAATAACTTCAGTGCTTTCTTTACTCGTTGTTGCGATTGTTTAGCTGGACGGGCGTAGGCCCCATTGTGGTCTACACCCAGCGAAAAGCCAAGAAACTTCAACCGTAGCGGGCTACCGACTTTGGTTTTATCTGGGTTCACTTTAACTTTCAAGCGCTTTTCTAGAAACTGGGTAATGCTTCGCATTACTCGTTCTCCGGCTCGTTGACTTTTAACATAGATGTTACAATCATCCGCATAGCGCACAAAGTGGTGACCACTTAGCTAGGTGGTGAAAGTCCGCTATGGGCCGTAGTAGTCGGAACCATGAGCTGAGGACAAGGGTGTCCACCGTGAGGTGGAATCTGAAGGAAGTCTAAGGCAAACTTTGCCTTAGACTTCCTTCAGATTCCACCTCACGGTGGACACCCTTGTCCTCAGCTCATGGTTCCGACTACTACGGCCCATAGCGGACTTTCACCACCTAGCTAATACCCATGCCGGGCGCACTAAAACAATTGAACTACTCCCACTTAGCTAAACCTACGGTTTAATGCTTGAAGTGGGAGATTCTGGAAACATCGCATACTTACCCTACCGATTCTGAACGAACCTTCAAGCAGAGGTTACGACTATTAGCCAAGTTAACCCCCTTGGTTAGGTGCCCCCACCTCGGCAAAGTAGGTCTGGAGGTCAAATTGGTTGGCAATTGCTCGCCAGTCAGCGAACTCCTTCCCATTGTCGAAGGTAATCGACTTGAAGAAGTGGGGTGGAAACTTAAAGTTTCCACCCCACTTCTTCAAGTCGATTACCTTCGACAATGGGAAGGAGTTCGCTGACTGGCGAGCAATTGCCAACCAATTTGACCTCCAGACCTACTTTGCCGAGGTGGGGGCACCTAACCAAGGGGGTTAAACGAGAACAACAACGGCCTTCTGCGGCGCAATGGGCTCCACAAAGGTCGCGATCTCCGTCACCTAGCTGATGAAGAAGTTGCTCAAATAATGAGTTACCGGAACAACATTCCTCGCAAGTCATTGGGCTATCAAACACCTTACGAGGTATTCATGAAGTATGTCACTGATGAGCAACTACTTTTTTTCTAACTTAAATTGACATGTAGTACTGAAGCCACCCACGCATTTTTCGATGAATTTCTTCAAACATTCTTGTCAGAGATATTCCACGATTACGTTTAGTTAATAACTTCAGTGCTTTCTTTACTCGTTGTTGCGATTGTTTAGATGGACGGGCGTAGGCCCCATTGTGGTCTACACCCAGCGAAAAGCCAAGAAACTTCAACCGTAGCGGGCTACCGACTTTGGTTTTATCCGGGTTCACTTTAACTTTCAAGCGCTTTTCTAGAAACTGGGTAATGCTTCGCATTACTCGTTCTCCGGCTCGTTGACTTTTAACATAGATGTTACAATCATCCGCATAGCGCACAAAGTGGTGACCGTGGTCACCACTTTGTGCGCTATGCGGATGATTGTAACATCTATGTTAAAAGTCAACGAGCCGGAGAACGAGTAATGCGAAGCATTACCCAGTTTCTAGAAAAGCGCTTGAAAGTTAAAGTGAACCCGGATAAAACCAAAGTCGGTAGCCCGCTACGGTTGAAGTTTCTTGGCTTTTCGCTGGGTGTAGACCACAATGGGGCCTACGCCCGTCCATCTAAACAATCGCAACAACGAGTAAAGAAAGCACTGAAGTTATTAACTAAACGTAATCGTGGAATATCTCTGACAAGAATGTTTGAAGAAATTCATCGAAAAATGCGTGGGTGGCTTCAGTACTACTCAGTTTTACTGGTAATTTTTCTCGTAATATTAACCCGTGAAAAACGATCAGTCATTACTAGAACAACGCTATCCTTGCCATCTTTATGACCTTGAATAGTGTCTAGTTCCCAATGACCAATTTCGGACAGTTTTACTGGTAATTTTTCTCGTAATATTAACCCGTGAAAAACGATCAGTCATTACTAGAACAACGCTATCCTTGCCATCTTTATGACCTTGAATAGTGTCTAGTTCCCAATGACCAATTTCGGACCGTTGGTCCGCAACCTGTGGACGTTGAGCAATGTTAGGTCCTAAGCACTTTTTGGCTTGTGGATGAGATTGATGGTGTTTACGTTTAGTTTTCTCAAAAAGGTCCAAGTTAGACGTACGTAATACCCCATCATTAATCCACTGATACAAAGTCACAACAGACTTAGGGATCAGTGAATCATCACTCATCAAATCACGTGCCTTATAAATAGCTGCTTGAGGAGAGTAACGATGCTCATCAAATTCACCAAGCATTAATTGATCCACTGATACAAAGTCACAACAGACTTAGGGATCAGTGAATCATCACTCATCAAATCACGTGCCTTATAAATAGCTGCTTGAGGAGAGTAACGATGCTCATCAAATTCACCAAGCATTAATTGGTTTGATTGAAGATCGCTTTACGTCTATACTTTGGTATGAATACGATGTGATACTTACATAACCACTTCGTATGGGCTAAGCTATTTAATTTATTAGCCATATTGATTGAAGATCGCTTTACGTCTATACTTTGGTATGAATACGATGTGATACTTACATAACCACTTCGTATGGGCTAAGCTATTTAATTTATTAGCCATATTTATATAACCTCTTTTCCCTTATTGGCTTTGGCTTGAACACCTACATCTTAAGGCAAAAGAGGCCTTTTTTATATAATTTTTATCGCCCACCCGCATAGCAGGTGTTTTTTTGTTTCGTGCACTCGCTCTGCTCGCGCACTCAACCAGGTCTAAAGGCATTAATCGAGTAGGAGATAATTGATTAGTTCAATTATCGACCTCTCACACCACCGTACGTACGGTTCCGTATACGGCGGTTCGACAACTTAATCACATTGAATTGACTGGAGCGTCTTGGACATATTCATCAGTTCCATCTTATTTT
Organism: Limosilactobacillus reuteri; assembly: GCF_013694365.1. Lineage (NCBI taxonomy): Bacteria > Bacillati > Bacillota > Bacilli > Lactobacillales > Lactobacillaceae > Limosilactobacillus > Limosilactobacillus reuteri. Next base: position 2,068,860 of record NZ_CP059275.1, on the reverse strand, counting down.
CTCTGAGATATGGCAGAAGGTCATTGACTGTGTCATATCGTCAATGCCTGCTGCTCCTTTATTTCTCTTAACTCGCAAATAAGCCTGATTAAGGTTATTGCGATCCAAGACTAAGTCTTGGATAGTGACACTCATACCTTTACCTTCACCATAACCTACTTTTGCAATAGCGTCATGGGCCCCACGGTGGGGACGGAAGCCAAAACTATTATCAGAGAAAACACGCTCAAAGATAGGCGTAAGAATTTGGGCTACAGCTTGTTGAACCATTCGGTCCACCACAGTTGGTATTCCAAGTCTTCTTACTCCACCATTAGGCTTCGGAATTTCTACCCGTTTGACTGGTGCTGGTTTATACTTGCCCTCACGCAAACTAGCGATCAGTTCCATCGGTTATGGTGAAGGTAAAGGTATGAGTGTCACTATCCAAGACTTAGTCTTGGATCGCAATAACCTTAATCAGGCTTATTTGCGAGTTAAGAGAAATAAAGGAGCAGCAGGCATTGACGATATGACACAGTCAATGACCTTCTGCCATATCTCAGAGAAAATAAGATGGAACTGATCGCTAGTTTGCGTGAGGGCAAGTATAAACCAGCACCAGTCAAACGGGTAGAAATTCCGAAGCCTAATGGTGGAGTAAGAAGACTTGGAATACCAACTGTGGTGGACCGAATGGTTCAACAAGCTGTAGCCCAAATTCTTACGCCTATCTTTGAGCGTGTTTTCTCTGATAATAGTTTTGGCTTCCGTCCCCACCGTGGGGCCCATGACGCTATTGCAAAAGTAGCTTTCGGTTTTCCAAACCTATCCTCGACAAGCGGTCAGCTTGTTGTTCTGTTTTCTGCGATTGTCGCACCTGATTACACCTCCGATATAAGTTACAAGTTATTGTCGTTCAGTCCTTCATCTGATTATTCAAACTACTATGACCTCGGCTGACTTCTGGCTTACTCAACACTGCATCACTGCACCGCTTGTTTCTGTGGAAATTAAACTTATTCCTCTTGTCGGAAACGTGTAGGCCAGATCTCCCCGGGTAAGAATATTAGCTTTCGTACCATGTCATCGTTAGCTTTACTGAGACCAACTTCGAGTAGTATTGGACTTCAACTTGTCTAGCAGCCTTATCCAGTTAATTTCAGCCTTATAGCTACTTCTTGTTCATCGATGCAGTACTTTGCCTTAGACTTCCTTCATACGTGGTCCTGATCATGATTCCATTCTTGCAAATTAATGCCGTATGCTTGTCCCACAACTACAAAACGATGTTTAAGATATTCAGATATTTCATCGTTAATTACTTTTCGACGATACTTAACCATCATGCGTCATTTGACGGACATCCTTTCATATAGGTTTGATTCACTTAATATGATACCTGATGTCACGCCGAATGGCGTTTTTGCATTTACCACCAATTAGGTGGCTAACTTCATTCTATAATCCACCTTTATCCATAAATTTGCGAGAATACCCCTACTTCTATAAGTAGGGGATGAATCGCTCTCTTAAAGCACGTTAGTGCTTTTTCTTTTGTTCTATGATATATTTAGTATATATCTATAAAATGTTGTGATAACAATAGAATTAGATAGAAATCAGCATTCAGTATACTTACTTAATTACCATTTGGTAATGATGGTTAAGTATCGTCGAAAAGTAATTAACGATGAAATATCTGAATATCTTAAACATCGTTTTGTAGTTGTGGGACAAGCATACGGCATTAATTTGCAAGAATGGAATCATGATCAGGACCACGTACACTAACTCACTAAATTCAGAACCATTATCAGAAGTAATTGTTTTAAAATGCGATAGTAAGCACTCTTGCCAAGCTTCTGACGCAACTCAACAAAAAAATGATTCACTGCATATGTAGTTTTACTGGTAATTTTTCTCGTAATATTAACCCGTGAAAAACGATCAGTCATTACTAGAACAACGCTATCCTTGCCATCTTTATGACCTTGAATAGTGTCTAGTTCCCAATGACCAATTTCGGAGTCCGAAATTGGTCATTGGGAACTAGACACTATTCAAGGTCATAAAGATGGCAAGGATAGCGTTGTTCTAGTAATGACTGATCGTTTTTCACGGGTTAATATTACGAGAAAAATTACCAGTAAAACTACATATGCAGTGAATCATTTTTTTGTTGAGTTGCGTCAGAAGCTTGGCAAGAGTGCTTACTATCGCATTTTAAAACAATTACTTCTGATAATGGTTCTGAATTTAGTGAGTTAGCGCGAGTTCATGACCATGTTTTTTACACTGACCCATATTCTCCTTGGGAACGCGGATCCAATGAAATCAATAATCGTTTTCTCCGCAAGGAGATTACCAAAGGTGAAGCTATAAATAACTATAGTAGTGCTCAGATCATAGCGACTAATGATTGGATGAATCACTATCCACGAGCTATGTTTAATGGACATTCGTCAATGGATAGACAAAGAGTGTGGTGATGATGGCTTGAAGGATACACCTGTACCCATGCCGAACACAGAAGTTAAGCTTCAACACGCCGAAAGTAGTTGGGGGATCGCTCCCTGCGAGGATAGGACGTTGCCACGCTTAGCGTGGCAACGTCCTATCCTCGCAGGGAGCGATCCCCCAACTACTTTCGGCGTGTTGAAGCTTAACTTCTGTGTTCGGCATGGGTACAGGTGTATCCTTCAAGCCATCATCACCACACTTTCATTGGCCATAGCTAATTGTTGTTTAAGTTCTTTGATTTGTTCTTCCGCTGTTTGCTTCATGGAAGTTTTTATTGAGTTACTTCTATTTAAAAGAAGAATTCTTTGATATAATTACCAAAGAATAATTCAAAGGAGGTGACGTACCATGAAGCAAACAGCGGAAGAACAAATCAAAGAACTTAAACAACAATTAGCTATGGCCAATGAAGTCAAATGACGCACTTAAATGATACCATGTCTACTAGTTTATTGACTACTCATAAAAAGAATGCTCATCTTACTAAAGAAGAACGTGTGATGATTGCGACTTTAAAGTCGCAAGGACTTTCCAATCGTGCAATTGGTCGCCAATTAGGAGTTAATCATCAAACAATTAATAACGAGCTCCACTGATACAAAGTCACAACAGACTTAGGGATCAGTGAATCATCACTCATCAAATCACGTGCCTTATAAATAGCTGCTTGAGGAGAGTAACGATGCTCATCAAATTCACCAAGCATTAATTGGTAGGCCAATTGTAAAAAACGCTTTGAGCGGTAATATAAACGAGGACGACCGGACCGTTGGTGGCATTTAAGATAAATATTCTGACCAGCTTCATAACTGTAGATGTGATGAGGGTAATCGTAAGTCTTACCATTGAATTTTTGACGACGAATTTGGCGAACTGTACCACGTTTAAGCTCGTTATTAATTGTTTGATGATTAACTCCTAATTGGCGACCAATTGCACGATTGGAAAGTCCTTGCGACTTTAAAGTCGCAATCATCACACGTTCTTCTTTAGTAAGATGAGCATTCTTTTTATGAGTAGTCAATAAACTAGTAGACATGGTATCATTTAAGTGCGTCATTTGACCAATTAATGCTTGGTGAATTTGATGAGCATCGTTACTCTCCTCAAGCAGCTATTTATAAGGCACGTGATTTGATGAGTGATGATTCACTGATCCCTAAGTCTGTTGTGACTTTGTATCAGTGGATAACCTTTATGGAGGGAGCCGCCTAAGGCGGGACAGATGACTGGGGTGAAGTCGTAACAAGGTAGCCGTAGGAGAACCTGCGGCTGGATCACCTCCTTTCTAAGGAATAAAACGGAACCTACACATCGGAGAAACTTTGTTTAGTTTTGAGAGGTTTACCTGGGCCTAAATGGACTTGAACCATCGACCTCACGCTTATCAGGCGTGCGCTCTAAACCAGCTGAGCTATAGGCCCTGGAGAATAACGGAATCGAACCGATGACCTCCTGCTTGCAAAGCAGGTGCTCTCCCAGCTGAGCTAATTCCCCAGAGTTTGTACTTTGAAAACTAAATACTATCTAATTTCTTTATTAACAAAACAATAAACCGAGAACACCGCGTTATTTGAGTTTTAATTAACGAATTATAATCGCTAACTCAATTAATCAGACAATCTTTGATGTCATATCGTCAATGCCTGCTGCTCCTTTATTTCTCTTAACTCGCAAATAAGCCTGATTAAGGTTATTGCGATCCAAGACTAAGTCTTGGATAGTGACACTCATACCTTTACCTTCACCATAACCGGTACTACGCGCCCTTGTGTACTTTCGGTTTTCCAAACTTATCCTCGACAAGCGGTCAGCTTGTTGTTCTGTTTTCTGCGATCGTCGCACTGTCATATCGTCAATGCCTGCTGCTCCTTTATTTCTCTTAACTCGCAAATAAGCCTGATTAAGGTTATTGCGATCCAAGACTAAGTCTTGGATAGTGACACTCATACCTTTACCTTCACCATAACCGGTACTACGCGCCCTTGTGTACTTTCGGTTTTCCAAACTTATCCTCGACAAGCGGTCAGCTTGTTGTTCTGTTTTCTGCGATCGTCGCACCTGATTACACCTCCGATATAAGTTACAAGTTATTGTCGTTCAGTCCTTCATCTGATTACTCAAACTACTATGACCTCGGCTGACTCCTGACTTACTCAACGCTACATCACTGTACCGCTTGCTTCTGTGGAAATTTATCTTATTCCTCTTGTCGGAAGCTTGTAAGTCAGGCCTCCCCGGGTAAGAATATTAGCTTTCGTACCATGTCATCGTTAGCTTTACTGAGACCAACTTCGAGTAGTATTGGACTTCAACTTGTCTAGCAGCCTTATCCAGTTAATTTCAGCCTTATAGCTACTTACTTTTGCAATAGCGTCATGGGCCCCACGGTGGGGACGGAAGCCAAAACTATTATCAGAGAAAACACGCTCAAAGATAGGCGTAAGAATTTGGGCTACAGCTTGTTGAACCATTCGGTCCACCACCGTTGGTATTCCAAGTCTTCTTACTCCACCATTAGGCTTCGGAATTTCTACCCGTTTGACTGGAGCTGGTTTATACTTGCCCTCACGCAAACTAGCGATCAGTTCCGTCTTATTTTCTCTGAGATATGGCAGAAGGTCATTGACTGTCATATCGTCAACGCCTGCTGCTCCTTTATTTCTCTTAACTCGCAAATAAGCCTGATTAAGGTTATTTCGATCCAAGACCAGGTCTTGGATAGTGACACTCATACCTTTACCTTCACCATAACCGGTACTACGCGCCCTTGTGTACTTTCGGTTTTCCAAACCTATCCTCGACAAGCGGTCAGCTTGTTGTTCTGTTTTCTGCGATTGTCGCACACAATAACTTGTAACTTATATCGGAGGTGTAATCAGGTGCGACAATCGCAGAAAACAGAACAACAAGCTGACCGCTTGTCGAGGATAGGTTTGGAAAACCGAAAGTACACAAGGGCGCGTAGTACCGGTTATGGTGAAGGTAAAGGTATGAGTGTCACTATCCAAGACCTGGTCTTGGATCGAAATAACCTTAATCAGGCTTATTTGCGAGTTAAGAGAAATAAAGGAGCAGCAGGCGTTGACGATATGACAGTCAATGACCTTCTGCCATATCTCAGAGAAAATAAGACGGAACTGATCGCTAGTTTGCGTGAGGGCAAGTATAAACCAGCTCCAGTCAAACGGGTAGAAATTCCGAAGCCTAATGGTGGAGTAAGAAGACTTGGAATACCAACGGTGGTGGACCGAATGGTTCAACAAGCTGTAGCCCAAATTCTTACGCCTATCTTTGAGCGTGTTTTCTCTGATAATAGTTTTGGCTTCCGTCCCCACCGTGGGGCCCATGACGCTATTGCAAAAGTAGGAGTCTTAGTGTCCATGGGTCATCAATATATTGTTGGAGATACTTAATCATTAAGTCATGATTAACGTTATCAAAATAGGCTTTTAGGTCTAAGTCGACAACTCTTCGATAGCCTTGATTATAAAAATCTACTACTTTTGCAATAGCGTCATGGGCCCCACGGTGGGGACGGAAGCCAAAACTATTACCAGAGAAAACACGTTCAAAGATAGGCGTAAGAATTTGGGCTACAGCTTGTTGAACCATTCGGTCCACCACAGTTGGTATTCCAAGTCTTCTTACTCCACCATTAGGCTTCGGAATTTCTACCCGTTTGACTGGTACTGGTTTATACTTGCCCTCACGCAAACTAGCGATCAGTTCCATCTTATTTTCTCTGAGATATGGCAGAAGGTCATTGACTGTCATATCGTCAATGCCTGCTGCTCCTTTATTTCTCTTAACTCGCAAATAAGCCTGATTAAGGTTATTGCGATCCAAGACTAAGTCTTGGATAGTGACACTCATACCTTTACCTTCACCATAACCATGAGTCTTAGTGTCCATGGGTCATCAATATATTGTTGGAGATACTTAATCATTAAGTCATGATTAACGTTATCAAAATAGGCTTTTAGGTCTAAGTCGACAACTCTTCGATAGCCTTGATTATAAAAATCTACTACTTTTGCAATAGCGTCATGGGCCCCACGGTGGGGACGGAAGCCAAAACTATTACCAGAGAAAACACGTTCAAAGATAGGCGTAAGAATTTGGGCTACAGCTTGTTGAACCATTCGGTCCACCACAGTTGGTATTCCAAGTCTTCTTACTCCACCATTAGGCTTCGGAATTTCTACCCGTTTGACTGGTACTGGTTTATACTTGCCCTCACGCAAACTAGCGATCAGTTCCATCTTATTTTCTCTGAGATATGGCAGAAGGTCATTGACTGTCATATCGTCAATGCCTGCTGCTCCTTTATTTCTCTTAACTCGCAAATAAGCCTGATTAAGGTTATTGCGATCCAAGACTAAGTCTTGGATAGTGACACTCATACCTTTACCTTCACCATAACCGCTCCAAGAATATTACCAACACTATCGTGAAAACAAGGCTCATTGCGGTCGGAAGGCTATTCAATTGCCCACTGATGAGGTAACTTATATCAAAGCCAAAGTGGCTCAAGGCTGGACGCCAGACACAATCGCCAGTCAGCGAACTCCTTCCCATTGTCGAAGGTAATCGACTTGAAGAAGTGGGGTGGAAACTTTGCCAACCATTCCTGTAAGTGCTGGATCACACTGGTGGCCGTCTTACTATGGACGTTAAGAATCACTTCGACTTTGGAAGTCCGTTCTACCAAAGTCATAACGGCGCCCTGATGTCCTTTGCCCTGGACGGTGTCGGCTTCAAGGTGGCCGAATTCACGGTTAAAGTTGGGAAAGTCGATAGCCCGTTGGTGAATGCTTTGGCCAAGTTGACCGGCCTTCCCCCGCCGTTCTACGTAACCATTGGGGCGACGCTTGCCTTTCATCGGCAAGGTCCGCACATCAAAATTGCCCCGCTCGAAAAGGCGGTAAAGCGTCCGCATACTACAGCTGAGTGGCCGTTCAGCGCGTCCCATAATTGTGTCTGGCGTCCAGCCTTGAGCCACTTTGGCTTTGATATAAGTTACCTCATCAGTGGGCAATTGAATAGCCTTCCGACCGCAATGAGCCTTGTTTTCACGATAGTGTTGGTAATATTCTTGGAGCTTAACGTCCATAGTAAGACGGCCACCAGTGTGATCCAGCACTTACAGGAATGGTTGGCAAAGTTTCCACCCCACTTCTTCAAGTCGATTACCTTCGACAATGGGAAGGAGTTCGCTGACTGGCGAGTCACACTTATATTGCAACATATCTACTAATTTTGACCAGCTAGCGTTAGCGATTGCTCTAGCTAAATGGTGATTCTTCATCATTCCCTTAGTATTAAGTTTTTCCAACACAATGATGTCGTACTTTTACACTTATATTGCAACATATCTACTAATTTTGACCAGCTAGCGTTAGCGATTGCTCTAGCTAAATGGTGATTCTTCATCATTCCCTTAGTATTAAGTTTTTCCAACACAATGATGTCGTACTTTTTGACCAATTTAGTAGTGAATTTTTGTAGCTGATCCAACCGTTGGTTGGCAATCTTTTGCCGATACTTCGCCACCATAATACGAGCTTTCTGATAATTCTTAAAATCATCTAATTGCCGTGGAACTAACACTTTATTATGATGATCCCAGGCGATTTCCTGCTGAGCCTTTAAGAACCGACGACTACGTAATTTCTCCCAACGATACAACTTTTTATGGTATTTGTCTTCAAAATGATTGATCGGTTCCTTGCATCCATCTGAAAGATTAAGTAATGACTTAAGTCCTAAATCGCCACCAATATATTTACTTGTTTTAGGAAGAGTTTGGTTTTCGCTTTCCACTAAAACAGTAATGTAATATTGACCAGCAACGTTCAGACGAACAGTGACATTCTTAATTTTACCCATTGGCAATCGACCAGCTCTAAAATACTTGTTTTAGGAAGAGTTTGGTTTTCGCTTTCCACTAAAACAGTAATGTAATATTGACCAGCAACGTTCAGACGAACAGTGACATTCTTAATTTTACCCATTGGCAATCGACCAGCTCTAAAATAGAAACATGATCGTGAACTTGTGTTAACTCACTAAATTCTGAACCGTTGTCAGAGGTTATTGTCTTAAAGATGCGATAGTAAGCATCTGTGCCCATTTTCTGGCGTAAATTTATAAAGAACTGATTTACTACATGCGCAGTTTTACCAGCAATTTTACTCGTGATATTAACTCGTGAAAGGCGATCAGTCATTACTAGTACAACACTGTCATTACCTTTTTTCTGTCCCTGAACTGTATCTAGTTCCCAATGGCCAATTTCGGACCGTTGGTCCGCAGTTTGAGGTCGTTCAGCAATATTAGGCCCTAAGCACCTTTTAGTTTGCGGATGAGTTCGATGATGCTTACGTTTAGGTTTTTCAAAGAGGTCTAAATTGGACGTACGAAGCACACCCTCATTAATCCATTGATATAAAGTTACAACCGACTTTGGGATCAGAGTGCCATCATTCATTAAATCTCGAGCCTTATAAATAACCGCTTGTGGGGAGTAATGGTGGTCGTCAAACTCACCAAGCATTAGCTGATCAGCTAATCGTAAAAATTGCTTTGAAGAATAATATAAGCTTATATTATTCTTCAAAGCAATTTTTACGATTAGCTGATCAGCTAATGCTTGGTGAGTTTGACGACCACCATTACTCCCCACAAGCGGTTATTTATAAGGCTCGAGATTTAATGAATGATGGCACTCTGATCCCAAAGTCGGTTGTAACTTTATATCAATGGATTAATGAGGGTGTGCTTCGTACGTCCAATTTAGACCTCTTTGAAAAACCTAAACGTAAGCATCATCGAACTCATCCGCAAACTAAAAGGTGCTTAGGGCCTAATATTGCTGAACGACCTCAAACTGCGGACCAACGGTCCGAAATTGGCCATTGGGAACTAGATACAGTTCAGGGACAGAAAAAAGGTAATGACAGTGTTGTACTAGTAATGACTGATCGCCTTTCACGAGTTAATATCACGAGTAAAATTGCTGGTAAAACTGCGCATGTAGTAAATCAGTTCTTTATAAATTTACGCCAGAAAATGGGCACAGATGCTTACTATCGCATCTTTAAGACAATAACCTCTGACAACGGTTCAGAATTTAGTGAGTTAACACAAGTTCACGATCATGTTTCACTTACCCTTAAAAGGGTCTGAATATTCCACACTTGTTAGCTTATCCATTGCTATATCATGTTTCTCTTGATCTCGGATATACTTCTTTATCGTGGATTCATTCAATCCAACTGTACTTACATAGTAGCCTTCAGCCCAAAAATGTCGGTTCCCATATTTGTATTTTAAGTTTGCATGTCGATCAAACATCATTAATGCACTTTTCCCTTTTAAGTATCCCATAAACTGCGATACACTTAGCTTCGGCGGAATACTTACTAATAAGTGCACATGATCTGGCATCATATGACCTTCAATTATTTCTACTCCCTTATATTTGCACAACAAACGAATATAATCTCTCAGGTCTCTTCGGTATTGATTGAAGATCGCTTTACGTCTATACTTTGGTATGAATACGATGTGATACTTACATAACCACTTCGTATGGGCTAAGCTATTTAATTTATTAGCCATAAGCCGGCGTCTCAAGGCGCTGGCTTTCGCTTTGCTCAAGCCAAAATGCTCTGACTACTTTGCCACCGCTTTAAGCGGTGTTTGTACTACCTCACTTACCCTTAAAAGGGTCTGAATATTCCACACTTGTTAGCTTATCCATTGCTATATCATGTTTCTCTTGATCTCGGATATACTTCTTTATCGTGGATTCATTCAATCCAACTGTACTTACATAGTAGCCTTCAGCCCAAAAATGTCGGTTCCCATATTTGTATTTTAAGTTTGCATGTCGATCAAACATCATTAATGCACTTTTCCCTTTTAAGTATCCCATAAACTGCGATACACTTAGCTTCGGCGGAATACTTACTAATAAGTGCACATGATCTGGCATCATATGACCTTCAATTATTTCTACTCCCTTATATTTGCACAACAAACGAATATAATCTCTCAGGTCTCTTCGGTATTGATTGAAGATCGCTTTACGTCTATACTTTGGTATGAATACGATGTGATACTTACATAACCACTTCGTATGGGCTAAGCTATTTAATTTATTAGCCATATTTATATAACCTCTTTTCCCTCTATTTAAAAGAAGAATTCTTTGATATAATTACCAAAGAATAATTCAAAGGAGGTGACGTACCATGAAGCAAACAGCGGAAGAACAAATCAAAGAACTTAAACAACAATTAGCTATGGCCAATGAATTATTCAACCTGTGGTAAACCATCTAAAAAAGTGGTCCGCTGACCAGATTGTTTTGCTTTCCGGTGACGCACCACTTGCTTTATTTTCTTTTCAGTCACTTCCGTGACTGAAATATCAGGATCTTGAAGTTGATCCATTTCTTGCTCACTAAATAAGGATTGTTGTCCATCAACGACGGGCTCCATTACTTCAGTTTTTTTCCCAAATATTTGGTTCTTTTGAAGTTTGATAATAGCTGTTAATTGAGCAATCTTTTCATTGGCCATAGCTAATTGTTGTTTAAGTTCTTTGATTTGTTCTTCCGCTGTTTGCTTCATTATATAGTAGAGAAGCACGGTTAAAACCAGCTGAATTATATTGTGTGAATTTGATTCAAGAAACTTATAAATGTAATGAGTGTATTAATTCTAATGGTAGCGATGTACTTGTCAGTAGTAAGATGCCAGCGGGGTTTAATGCTCTACGAGATATGATTAAGAAAGCTCAGAAGCCAATTATCTACTTTGAAGCGACTGGAATTTATTCGCGAGTAATTGAACATTTCTGTGAGACCAATGGTCTCCGCTTTTGCGAGAGTTAAATTAAAGAATATTCTAATGGCATCTACAGATAAACGAATATCTAAGATGAAAGCTTATAAGTATGCCGATCGATTAATCGATCTCGCCCAAAAATCATATCCGGCTGTTTCTGGTGATATCACCAGAAACAGCCGGATATGATTTTTGGGCGAGATCGATTAATCGATCGGCATACTTATAAGCTTTCATCTTAGATATTCGTTTATCTGTAGATGCCATTAGAATATTCTTTAATTTAACTCTCGAATAAGGCCTAACTAGTGCTGGATGAGGAAAAAGCTCCACGATATTCAACGCTAATTTAGATGTTCTATTTACAAATAATTGCTTAAGTTCTGGAAAAACTTGTTCAAGTGCAGTATGAAGATGATTTAGACGATAGTTCCAATCAGCATTGAGCTGATTATAGAACCGACTAAGCTCATGTAACTGAAGATAGTCTTTTTTCCAAGGAACTGTTAATCGAAAAGCATTTTCCTGGACAGTGAGCGCAATCCGATGAGCGTCTTTCTGATCGGTCTTAACTCGTCGTAGACTCTCGGACTTTAAATGAAGTTCTAGTGGATTAAGACGGCAAAAGCGGAGACCATTGGTCTCACAGAAATGTTCAATTACTCGCGAATAAATTCCAGTCGCTTCAAAGTAGATAATTGGCTTCTGAGCTTTCTTAATCATATCTCGTAGAGCATTAAACCCCGCTCCAGCAACCAAGGTACCAGTAGCAGATACCACCAACTTAACTGAAACTGAAAAAGATCAAGTTAAGAAGAATGTGGAAGACGCTAATAAGGGTAACTTCCCAGATGGCACTACAGTTACAGTAGGTGATGATGGTACAGCAAGGATCCAAGTCACTTAACTGATGATGAAAAGAATCAAGTTAAGAACAACGTCGATAATGCTAACAAGGATAAGTTCCCAGCTGGCACTACAGTTACAGTAGGCGATGACGGTACAGCTACAGTAACTTACCCAGATGGTTCAAAGGATACTATTCCAGGATCCTTGTTAGCATTATCGACGTTGTTCTTAACTTGATTCTTTTCATCATCAGTTAAGTGACTTGGATCCTTAACAGTTACCTTGTCGCCTGGAACAGTTGGTGTGATCTTACCAGCATCAGTTGTGTCGCCCTTTTGGCCTTGAACTAATTGGTCACCTGGAATAGTATCCTTTGAACCATCTGGGTAAGTTACTGTAGCTGTACCGTCATCGCCTACTGTAACTGTAGTGCCAGCTGGGAACTTATCCTTGTTAGCATTATCGACGTTGTTCTTAACTTGATTCTTTTCATCATCAGTTAAGTGACTTGGATCCTTAACAGTTACCTTGTCGCCTGGAACAGTTGGTGTGATCTTACCAGCATCAGTTGTATCGCCCTTTTGGCCTTGAACTAATTGGTCACCTGGGATGGTGTCCTTGGAACCATCTTTGTAGTTAATCGTTGCTGTACCATCATCACCTACTGTAACTGTAGTGCCATCTGGGAAGTTACCCTTATTAGCGTCTTCCACATTCTTCTTAACTTGATCTTTTTCAGTTTCAGTTAAGTTGGTGGTATCTGCTACTGGTACCTTGGTTGCTGGCCTTTAATCATAAAGGCATCACCCTCAATAGTTAAATTTTTAGGCATATGGCGAGGAGTAGCTTGGTGTTCTTTTGCTTGAGTTTGTTTAGCTACCTGATTTCCTAACTCATGCACGGCGTGCATTATTTAATCATAAAGGCATCACCCTCAATAGTTAAATTTTTAGGCATATGGCGAGGAGTAGCTTGGTGTTCTTTTGCTTGAGTTTGTTTAGCTACCTGATTTCCTAACTCATGCACGGCGTGCATTACCGAATCGGCAGTAATTCCGCTGTCAAATACAAGGTTTAAAATGTCGGCAGTATTGCGCATTGTAGTTGTTTGGGCAATCTTAGCCATCATCATTAAGTAGTGTGGCGATAAACGACGACGTGGTTTAATTTTTAATTGTTGGTCTAAGTAAAATTCATGTTTCTTTGTCCCAGCCTGATAATACCGTCGTTGAAAAGTCACCGGGCCAAAGATAAAGTTAAGCGTCCGTGGCTGTTTATTGATTACTTGATAGTTCGCTGGAGCTTGGGACTTTAAGCTTCGATCTAAGCTTTCCAAAAAGTTTTGCATGATTACTTGTCCTAACTCCAATACCCCTTTTAAAATAATCTGTTCAGCTTCAAATAAACTGCCTGATTTCACCAAATTCTGCTCGATTTCTGTTAAAATATCCATTGTTCAGCTTCAAATAAACTGCCTGATTTCACCAAATTCTGCTCGATTTCTGTTAAAATATCCATGAGGAAAGACCTGCCTTTGCTTAGTATTCGACACACTAAAGGCTACTGGTCTTTTCTTTTTTCCATAAAGGTCTTTAATGGTGTCACCACAACATTCCATTAGAAAGAAGGACCTTTATGGGCACCACTATTTTATCATTTGAAGACCGTGTTGTCATCGAAACTCTTCGTTATGAAAACCGCTCCCTTATCTCGTCCCTGAAGCCGTTTAACGATGATAAGACGACTCTTACGCTCGACAAACGTAGCTATTGCTTGACCTTTACGCTTTCCAGATAAAACTGTATCTGCTTCAAAGTGACCTGAGGTATGACGGTCAATAACTTCAGTGGGACGATCTTCAATGGAACGTCCATGGCTAAAAGTCCCACGGGTTTCTTTGGCTCGTCGGCGGCGAATTCCATGGTCAGGTAAATCAGCCACGCCAATATCCAATACTCCTTGATCAATCCAGTTGTAGATGGTCTTGTAGGCGATTCTAACTACATGAGCCACTTGTTCAATCGACCATTTTTGGATCTTAATCTTTTCTTCAATTAATCGCTTGAGGTTAGTCGTTAAGATGGTTTTACGCCCACGATGACTAAGTTTAGCTTCATAATCAACTTGAGCTTTAACTGCGTGATATTCACCAGTCAAACGATGAACCTCATTAAAGATCGTGGTTTTACTGAAGCCAAGGTGATCAGCGATGTATTTAAGGGAGCGGTTTTCATAACGAAGAGTTTCGATGACAACACGGTCTTCAAATGATAAAATAGTGGTGCCCATGTCATACCTCAGGTCACTTTGAAGCAGATACAGTTTTATCTGGAAAGCGTAAAGGTCAAGCAATAGCTACGTTTGTCGAGCGTAAGAGTCGTCTTATCATCGTTAAACGGCTTCAGGGACGAGATAGTCAATTATCTCCTACTCGATTTAAACGATAGTAATAGTCAACAATATGATTAGAATTAGCGTGTTGTTGGCGGATCATATTACCTACAGTAAAATATAAGAGCTTACGGGCAATCGGGTTTCCACGCTTATTAATATGATCTTGACCTAAATAGGTTCCAGATTGGTAACGACGAATATCAATTCCAACAAAGGCATTAAGCTGATTAGCATTGTCAAAGCGACTAATGTCGCCCAATTCTCCCATTAACTGAGCCGCAGTCTGTTTCCCAATTCCCGGAAAAGAGCAGTATAGGATATACTCTGGCAAGCGCTGGGCAATAGATTCCATCCGCTTGATAACCTCTTCCTTTTTACGGGTTAAGGCAATTAATTGGCGAGCATAGTAGCGAACTTCATCAACCTGAATGGCATCACCAGAAACAGCCGGATATGATTTTTGGGCGAGATCGATTAATCGATCGGCATACTTATAAGCTTTCATCTTAGATATTCGTTTATCTGTAGATGCCATTAGAATATTCTTTAATTTAACTCTTGAATATGTCCAAGACGCTCCAGTCAATTCAATGTGATTAAGTTGTCGAACCGCCGTATACGGAACCGTACGTACGGTGGTGTGAGAGGTCGATAATTGAACTAATCAATTATCTCCTACTCGATTTAAACGATAGTAATAGTCAACAATATGATTAGAATTAGCGTGTTGTTGGCGGATCATATTACCTACAGTAAAATATAAGAGCTTACGGGCAATCGGGTTTCCACGCTTATTAATATGATCTTGACCTAAATAGGTTCCAGATTGGTAACGACGAATATCAATTCCAACAAAGGCATTAAGCTGATTAGCATTGTCAAAGCGACTAATGTCGCCCAATTCTCCCATTAACTGAGCCGCAGTCTGTTTCCCAATTCCCGGAAAAGAGCAGTATAGGATATACTCTGGCAAGCGCTGGGCAATAGATTCCATCCGCTTGATAACCTCTTCCTTTTTACGGGTTAAGGCAATTAATTGGCGAGCATAGTAGCGAACTTCATCAACCTGAATGGCATCACCAGAAACAGCCGGATATGATTTTTGGGCGAGATCGATTAATCGATCGGCATACTTATAAGCTTTCATCTTAGATATTCGTTTATCTGTAGATGCCATTAGAATATTCTTTAATTTAACTCTCTATATAGTAGAGAAGCACGGTTAAAACCAGCTGAATTATATTGTGTGAATTTGATTCAAGAAACTTATAAATGTAATGAGTGTATTAATTCTAATGGTAGCGATGTACTTGTCAGTAGTAAGATGCCTTATTTTTCTAACTTAATTTTACAAACCGCGTATAATCGATCACTATATCCGCCATAGCCATCACACATAATAACTCCACTATATTGCTGACCAAGAATCTGTCCAACAGTTTTGCCAGCTCGGGTATTATAGTAATGAAACATGGTAATTTGATGTTTACTGAATTCTTTCGTTGATCGCGTTACCCAAAAATAGCCATTTCCATTAGATTCAGCAATTACTTTAAATGGTGTTTCATCCATATGAATTACCGGTTCTTTTTTGACTAATCTTTGTAAATAATCGTACAGTGGTTCAAGGTAAGTTTGACTAACCTTAATGATGTTCGCCGCCAATAATCGGGCATCAACTTGTAAGCCGATGGCTTGCCAAAGCTTAATTTGACGATGAAACGGTAATGCAAGATTAAACTTCAATTCTGCTACTTTTGCTAAAATAGTACTCGAAAAGTAACTATGGGGTAAAAGACTCTGTGGCATCTTACTACTGACAAGTACATCGCTACCATTAGAATTAATACACTCATTACATTTATAAGTTTCTTGAATCAAATTCACACAATATAATTCAGCTGGTTTTAACCGTGCTTCTCTACTATAATTATACGCGGTTTGTAAAATTAAGTTAGAAAAATAAAAAGCCATTTGTGGTAGACTTTTGAATACCCATACATCAAAAGAAAGGACACCACAAATGACCTACCATCATCTTACCATAGACGAACTAACGATTTAGTGGGTTAGTGCCTTAAAAAGTTGTCCCATTGGTCTACTTGTGGCCGTGTTAATCGGAATTATTCCTTGTACTGCTCCAATTGACGGCTTTGTCGGTGCCTTTCTTAGAAACTCTCCAGTTCGAATATGCATTTCCTGTAATAGGCTGGTTTGAGCCACTCGAGGAAGAACTGTTAATTGTTCTAGGATTGTATTTAAACTAGCTTGCAGTTCACCATTCATTCGGGCTTCAATTAAACCAATCATGACTTTAGCCCCCTGCTTAGTCCATGACTTGCCCTGTTTCTTCATCCGGTAAGTAAAAGCCCGGTGAGAACTTTCGACTGAACCAATTAAATGAATATCCTTAAATCCACGCATTTGTGGTGAGAGGATATACCGCCAATTTCGCTGTAGATACTTTCTTAAACGCATTAGGTCGTCTGCTTGTTTTTCCGTTAGGTTTTGTGATTCATAAGTATCTAAAATTATTGTTAGCTCTGCTTGATCATGATGACGAACGGCTTTAATTGCTCGCATGGCTAATTCGTTGTGCCGGCCTAAAGTATGTTCAATTTTCTGTAAACAATGATAGCGGTCGAGAAAGTATTCACCATGTGCACCTTGAGGAACTAGACTTAATAGCTTAGCTGGTTCGTAACCTGGGCCAGCGTCACTGGCCAAAAAGATCGTTTGACCGGCAAGCTTATAATGGCGGTCTAAATAATCACTTAGTCGTGCATAGGTAGCCTTTAAATATACAGTTTTAGTGGGTTAGTGCCTTAAAAAGTTGTCCCATTGGTCTACTTGTGGCCGTGTTAATCGGAATTATTCCTTGTACTGCTCCAATTGACGGCTTTGTCGGTGCCTTTCTTAGAAACTCTCCAGTTCGAATATGCATTTCCTGTAATAGGCTGGTTTGAGCCACTCGAGGAAGAACTGTTAATTGTTCTAGGATTGTATTTAAACTAGCTTGCAGTTCACCATTCATTCGGGCTTCAATTAAACCAATCATGACTTTAGCCCCCTGCTTAGTCCATGACTTGCCCTGTTTCTTCATCCGGTAAGTAAAAGCCCGGTGAGAACTTTCGACTGAACCAATTAAATGAATATCCTTAAATCCACGCATTTGTGGTGAGAGGATATACCGCCAATTTCGCTGTAGATACTTTCTTAAACGCATTAGGTCGTCTGCTTGTTTTTCCGTTAGGTTTTGTGATTCATAAGTATCTAAAATTATTGTTAGCTCTGCTTGATCATGATGACGAACGGCTTTAATTGCTCGCATGGCTAATTCGTTGTGCCGGCCTAAAGTATGTTCAATTTTCTGTAAACAATGATAGCGGTCGAGAAAGTATTCACCATGTGCACCTTGAGGAACTAGACTTAATAGCTTAGCTGGTTCGTAACCTGGGCCAGCGTCACTGGCCAAAAAGATCGTTTGACCGGCAAGCTTATAATGGCGGTCTAAATAATCACTTAGTCGTGCTTAAGAATGCTCATCTTACTAAAGAAGAACGTGTGATGATTGCGACTTTAAAGTCGCAAGGACTTTCCAATCGCGCAATTGGTCGCCAATTAGGAGTTAATCATCAAACAATTAATAACGAGCTCAACCATGATCGTGAACTTGTGTTAACTCACTAAATTCTGAACCGTTGTCAGAGGTTATTGTCTTAAAGATGCGATAGTAAGCATCTGTGCCCATTTTCTGGCGTAAATTTATAAAGAACTGATTTACTGCATGCGCAGTTTTACCAGCAATTTTACTCGTGATATTAACTCGTGAAAGGCGATCAGTCATTACTAGTACAACACTGTCATTACCGTTTTTCTGTCCCTGAACTGTATCTAGTTCCCAATGGCCAATTTCGGACCGTTGGTCCGCAGTTTGAGGTCGTTGAGCAATATTAGGCCCTAAGCACCTTTTAGCTTGCGGATGAGTTCGATGATGCTTACGTTTAGGTTTTTCAAAGAGGTCTAAATTGGACGTACGAAGCACACCCTCATTAATCCATTGATATAAAGTTACAACCGACTTTGGGATCAGGGTGCCATCATTCATTAAATCTCGAGCCTTATAAATAACCGCTTGTGGGGAGTAATGGTGGTCGTCAAACTCACCAAGCATTAGCTGATCAGCTAATCGTAAAAATTGCTTTGAAGAATAATATAAGCGACGACGACCAGAATGGCGGTGATGTTCAAGATATGTGGCCTGACCAGCTTCATAACTATAGATGTAGTAAGAATATTCGTAAATCTTACCATTAGATTTTTGACGACGAAGTTGGCGGACCGTACCACGGTTGAGCTCGTTATTAATTGTTTGATGATTAACTCCTAATTGGCGACCAATTGCGCGATTGGAAAGTCCTTGCGACTTTAAAGTCGCAATCATCACACGTTCTTCTTTAGTAAGATGAGCATTCTTGCTTATATTATTCTTCAAAGCAATTTTTACGATTAGCTGATCAGCTAATGCTTGGTGAGTTTGACGACCACCATTACTCCCCACAAGCGGTTATTTATAAGGCTCGAGATTTAATGAATGATGGCACCCTGATCCCAAAGTCGGTTGTAACTTTATATCAATGGATTAATGAGGGTGTGCTTCGTACGTCCAATTTAGACCTCTTTGAAAAACCTAAACGTAAGCATCATCGAACTCATCCGCAAGCTAAAAGGTGCTTAGGGCCTAATATTGCTCAACGACCTCAAACTGCGGACCAACGGTCCGAAATTGGCCATTGGGAACTAGATACAGTTCAGGGACAGAAAAACGGTAATGACAGTGTTGTACTAGTAATGACTGATCGCCTTTCACGAGTTAATATCACGAGTAAAATTGCTGGTAAAACTGCGCATGCAGTAAATCAGTTCTTTATAAATTTACGCCAGAAAATGGGCACAGATGCTTACTATCGCATCTTTAAGACAATAACCTCTGACAACGGTTCAGAATTTAGTGAGTTAACACAAGTTCACGATCATTCGTTAGTTCGTCTATGGTAAGATGATGGTAGGTCATTTGTGGTGTCCTTTCTTTTGATGTATGGGTATTCAAAAGTCTACCACAAATGGCTTTTTATTTTTCTAACTTAATTTTACAAACCGCGATTTAGACCTCCCAATAGATCATTTTCAATTTCATGGAGAAGATCTTGTTTATTTTGGTAATAGTTGTAGAAAGTTTTTTACTAATTTCAGCGCTATTTACAATATCATTAGTAGTACATTCTGATAATTTTTTAGTATCTAAAACAGTAATAAATCCTTCCTTAATTCCATTTAACATCGCGGTTTGTAAAATTAAGTTAGAAAAATAAAAAGCCATCTAGTTTAAATATGATTTATAAATTTGAATCAATTCAACTGGTGATTTTGTTTGAATCAAGCCTGCAATTGACTTAATTTCATTAATGCTTAAAGAGTCTGGTGCGGCACCCCAAAGCATTAACAAATTAACAATTGTATTGATATAGAGGGTTTTAATAAATGAGAATGGCAATGACGATTTTACATTAGCTTCTTTAATATTTATATCCCCAAACAAATATGGAACTCGCGCATCAAATTCATTATTTGCTACTTCAATAATCATTTGATAAAACTGCATATCTCCATTTGAGGAAAGCAAATTTGACAACGCATGCTTATTTTCATTACAAAAAGCCAACGTATGATTAAATGCCACTTCTGCTAATTCCTTAATTTCGTCTGCACTTGGTAAATGCTTGACATCTTTTAGCTCCTCCCGATCAATTACGAGAGCTTCTTTTAGACCTCCCAATTTTTATGTGCGCCCGGCATGGGTATTAGCTAGGCGGTGAGAGTCCGCTATGGGCCGTAGTAGTCGGAACCATGAGCTGAGGACAAGGGTGTCCACTGCGAGGTGGAATCTGAAGGAAGTCTAAGGCAAAGTCATGGCTTTTGTTTGAAAGATGGCTTTGGCTATCACTCTGGGATGGACCTGCGGTGCATTAGCTAGTTGGTAAGGTAACGGCTTACCAAGGCGATGATGCATAGCCGAGTTGAGAGACTGATCGGCCAAAGGAGGTGATCCAGCCGCAGGTTCTCCTACGGCTACCTTGTTACGACTTCACCCCAGTCATCTGTCCCGCCTTAGGCGGCTCCCTCCATAAAGGTTAGGCCACCGACTTTGGGCGTTACAAACTCCCATGGTGTGACGGGCGGTGTGTACAAGGCCCGGGAACGTATTCACCGCGGCATGCTGATCCGCGATTACTAGCGATTCCGACTTCGTGTAGGCGAGTTGCAGCCTACAGTCCGAACTGAGAACGGCTTTAAGAGATTAGCTTACTCTCGCGAGCTTGCGACTCGTTGTACCGTCCATTGTAGCACGTGTGTAGCCCAGGTCATAAGGGGCATGATGATCTGACGTCGTCCCCACCTTCCTCCGGTTTGTCACCGGCAGTCTCACTAGAGTGCCCAACTTAATGCTGGCAACTAGTAACAAGGGTTGCGCTCGTTGCGGGACTTAACCCAACATCTCACGACACGAGCTGACGACGACCATGCACCACCTGTCATTGCGTCCCCGAAGGGAACGCCTTATCTCTAAGGTTAGCGCAAGATGTCAAGACCTGGTAAGGTTCTTCGCGT
Source organism: Limosilactobacillus reuteri (assembly GCF_013694365.1). Classification (NCBI taxonomy): domain Bacteria; kingdom Bacillati; phylum Bacillota; class Bacilli; order Lactobacillales; family Lactobacillaceae; genus Limosilactobacillus; species Limosilactobacillus reuteri. The sequence continues at coordinate 2,047,589 of NZ_CP059275.1, read as the reverse complement.
AGCTTCGAATTAAACCACATGCTCCACCGCTTGTGCGGGCCCCCGTCAATTCCTTTGAGTTTCAACCTTGCGGTCGTACTCCCCAGGCGGAGTGCTTAATGCGTTAGCTCCGGCACTGAAGGGCGGAAACCCTCCAACACCTAGCACTCATCGTTTACGGCATGGACTACCAGGGTATCTAATCCTGTTCGCTACCCATGCTTTCGAGCCTCAGCGTCAGTTGCAGACCAGACAGCCGCCTTCGCCACTGGTGTTCTTCCATATATCTACGCATTCCACCGCTACACATGGAGTTCCACTGTCCTCTTCTGCACTCAAGTCGCCCGGTTTCCGATGCACTTCTTCGGTTAAGCCGAAGGCTTTCACATCAGACCTAAGCAACCGCCTGCGCTCGCTTTACGCCCAATAAATCCGGATAACGCTTGCCACCTACGTATTACCGCGGCTGCTGGCACGTAGTTAGCCGTGACTTTCTGGTTGGATACCGTCACTGCATGAACAGTTACTCTCACGCACGTTCTTCTCCAACAACAGAGCTTTACGAGCCGAAACCCTTCTTCACTCACGCGGTGTTGCTCCATCAGGCTTGCGCCCATTGTGGAAGATTCCCTACTGCTGCCTCCCGTAGGAGTATGGACCGTGTCTCAGTTCCATTGTGGCCGATCAGTCTCTCAACTCGGCTATGCATCATCGCCTTGGTAAGCCGTTACCTTACCAACTAGCTAATGCACCGCAGGTCCATCCCAGAGTGATAGCCAAAGCCATCTTTCAAACAAAAGCCATGCGACTTTTGTTGTTATGCGGTATTAGCATCTGTTTCCAAATGTTATCCCCCGCTCCGGGGCAGGTTACCTACGTGTTACTCACCCGTCCGCCACTCACTGGTGATCCATCGTCAATCCGGTGCAAGCACCATCAATCAGTTGGGCCAGTGCGTACGACTTGCATGTATTAGGCACACCGCCGGCGTTCATCCTGAGCCAGGATCAAACTCTCATAAACCTTTATGGAGGGAGCCGCCTAAGGCGGGACAGATGACTGGGGTGAAGTCGTAACAAGGTAGCCGTAGGAGAACCTGCGGCTGGATCACCTCCTTTCTAAGGAATAAAACGGAACCTACACATCGAATTGGAGCAGTACAAGGAATAATTCCGATTAACACGGCCACAAGTAGACCAATGGGACAACTTTTTAAGGCACTAACCCACTAAAACTGTATATTTAAAGGCTACCTATGAAAACTTGACAGATACTTATAATTCTTCGGCTTGTTTATACAGCTTCGAGATTACTTTTGGCGGTAAATTACTATTTTCAAGGAAGTTAAGCAACTCATCACGGTTAATGCTTTCCACTTGAATTCCACTAACAATCTCACTTGACAGTTTAGGTTCTTCTAAATTAATTTCCATTTCAGACACTAATTTGGCAATATCCTTGGTCCTTAACAATTCATAATTAGACCATCCCCGGTTCCATGGACGCCGGATATTTGTAGCAATTAATGCTAAGATTTTAATCAATGGTTCATTAGCTTTGTCCTGTTTAACACTCAGGCCATGCTCCTCGTTTAAGAATGCAACAACCTTATTGATTGCATCATTTACACTTGATAATTTAAGCCCATAATCACTCATTTTCAATTGATAAAGTGATAGGAAAGCCGCGCCTTTAAGATCGTCTCCAGATAATCCATATTGGTTTGCAAGCAGCTCTTCTAATTCTTGTTGATAGTTGCTGATGTTTGCAAATGGATTAAAGTTGCTATCGATTAAGACTTCTTTTTCTGGAATATAGTATATCATTCAAATAAATAATACTGACCAATTGATTATTGGTTGATGGAGCTGTGATATCTCTTGGTAGAAGGCCTTACGATAGATATCCATTGACGAATATCCATTAAACATAGCTCGTGGATAGTGATTCATCCAATCATTAGTCGCTATGATCTGAGCACTACTATAGTTATTTATAGCTTCACCTTTGGTAATCTCTTTGCGGAGAAACCGGTTATTGATCTCATTGGATCCACGTTCCCAAGGGGAATACGGATCAGCATAGAAAATATGATCGTGAACTTGTGTTAACTCACTAAATTCTGAACCGTTGTCAGAGGTTATTGTCTTAAAGATGCGATAGTAAGCATCTGTGCCCATTTTCTGGCGTAAATTTATAAAGAACTGATTTACTGCATTTTCTTCTTCCTAAATTTCAAGAATAAGTTAGCCACTGGACTCAAATAAATAATACTGACCAATTGATTATTGGTTGATGGAGCTGTGATATCTCTTGGTAGAAGGCCTTACGATAGATATCCATTGACGAATATCCATTAAACATAGCTCGTGGATAGTGATTCATCCAATCATTAGTCGCTATGATCTGAGCACTACTATAGTTATTTATAGCTTCACCTTTGGTAATCTCTTTGCGGAGAAACCGGTTATTGATCTCATTGGATCCACGTTCCCAAGGGGAATACGGATCAGCATAGAAAATATGATCGTGAACTTGTGTTAACTCACTAAATTCTGAACCGTTGTCAGAGGTTATTGTCTTAAAGATGCGATAGTAAGCATCTGTGCCCATTTTCTGGCGTAAATTTATAAAGAACTGATTTACTGCACTGAAACTTGAAAGCCTAGAATCACGGCTAACCACCGCGACTCTAGGCTTTCTCGCGTAAAAAATAGAAAACGCAAGAACTCTCACGTTATACTTAAGTAACCCAAAAAATAAGTAGAAGAGAGTCTTTAGACAGCCACTCTAAGTACCCTTTGGATGTTTTGCGGTAAGTAGCCGATGAATTGGTCGATGGTGTGGTCGAGAAAATCAGTTGCTTGGGTTTGGAGGGACTTTAACAGGTAGACCAATGCCTCGATAAATTTGATTTCAGGGAGGGCCGCATTCATTAGGTAGAAAAGGTCTCCTAAGGTGCGGTCGTCTTTGGCTTGGCGTTCCTGCCAGGCTAGAAACAGGTAGGTTAAGGCAGTGACGGTAATCTGAGCTACTTGACCGTCATAGCTTTGGATTTGGGACGCATTTAAGCGGAGGTACTGTTTGGTGGCCTTAAAGTAGGTTTCGATGGACCACCGGCGGCTATACAGTTGAATGATCTCTTGAGGAGTTAGTTGGGTGCTAGTAGAAGCCAGGACTAGGTACTGGTTCTTAAAGCCCTTTTTGGCCACGAAGACCAGTTTTACCGGGAAACGATGCCCTTGGTAGTCGGCTTCCACAATACAGCTGTATTGATAGGCCTTCATTTGAGGACGCCGCGAATTGAGAAGGCGCAGATAAAGCGCCTTGACGCTATAGGCCCGACCACGATAGCGGTAATAAACCTTAGAGCTCCGCTTAAGCATGGCGACACTATCGAGGCCTAGCTGTTTTAAGCGCCAAAACATTTGCGGCGAACTGTACCAGCTATCAAAGAGCACGTATTTCGCCACCACCCCAAGGTTGCGGGCTTGGCGAATTAATTCGATGACCACCTCGTTCATTTTCCGTTGGGCTTGCGCCCGCCGTTGACCGGCAATTGTCCGTTGATCAACTACCCGAGCTGAAGTCCCAACCAGATTCTGCTTATTTCGCGTTGACATTAGGGCGAAGTTAACGGGCAAAAAGGTATTCCCATCACTCCAGCCAATCGTCAGGTTCCGATAGCCGGTCAAATACTGGTGGTGGTCATGATCATATGTCCGCGCTAGTAACTCCGTTTTGAGCGAATACGGGCGGGCAATTAAGGTATCATCGACGATCAGCGCTAACCGTCTCCGTTGGTCAATTAACGGTCGCAAGATGCCGATCAACTTCACCGCCACTAAGCATAGTAGTTTTTGCCAGTTGATTCGCCCATCATTGAGGACATTGCGGGCGGTGCGGGGACTAAAATTGGGACTGGCTTGCGCCCGGTAAAGCGAACGTCGACTAAAGCGGGCCTCGAATAACCAAGAGATGATCATGGTAAAAGAAATCGCAGAGTGGCGTTTAAAGTTGACCTGCTTACTGAGCTGACCTAGACCAATCAGGTGGAGAAAGGAAGAAATTAGGCTTTTAGTATCGTTTTCTGCTTGAATTTGGGTTATACTTTTCATCAATTCATCGGCTACTTACCGCAAAACATCCAAAGGGTACTTAGAGTGGCTGTCTAAAACTAATTTAAGGCCAACAAAACCAGAGCTGGCGTGGGCTCTGGTTCTTTAAGGTGCTTTCAAGTTTCAGAGTCAATAAACTAGTAGACATGGTATCATTTAAGTGCGTCATTTGACGGACATCCTTTCATATAGGTTTGGTTCACTTAATATGATACCTGATGTCACGCCGAATGGCGTTTTTTATTTACCACCAATTAGGTAGCTAACTTCATTCTATAATCCACCTTATTGAGCGGACAATTCAAGCACCCGCTGCCTTAAGGCCGCAACGGATGCATAAACCTGCGCCGGCTGGGAGCTGGCATCCAACACCGCCACCGCTAAATTCGGGTAATCTTGGTAATAGATACTTTCTAAGCAACGCGCCAAGTCATGCTCATCATCCACCAACACCAAAACGGTCAGTTGCGGTACTTGCTTTGCCAGTTGGTATTCAGTTCGCATCGCTTGGCGATACTGCCGATATAATCGCATCGCTGGTAATATCGCCGCTGGGTAGCTTGTCGTTTCCTTCCAGGGCTTTTTTTCACTTAAAAAGTGTAAAATCGTCACTTTGGCCAGTTCCCGGTGCTCTGCCGGATCTCTGCTTTCCAATAGTTGGGTCACATAATTATTTTCAATTGGTAAGTACTGTACGGCATCCTTAAAGTAGAGGTTGTATGCATCTTGATCCCCCAAGATAAAAAACTTGGTGGACTCAAGGATAAATTGGTAGAAGTAGCCCGTTACCCCATACTTGCGTAGGAGGGCTAAATCCATTCAACAAGACCCCTGAATTAAAGTAATTGTTCGCGTCCGGGCCAAATCACTGTGCCACAGGGTCGTTAAATCGCCCAGCACCAGGGTATCATAATCAAGGTACAAGACCCGGTCAACTTCTGGCAAGAGGTTAGGCAGCAATCAATAATCCCCAGGGGGGCGTAATTTACCTGGTTCATGGCCCATTGGCGGCACCGGCCAAGCAAGCATTGATAGCTTTAAGCCACCGGTTGGTCCATTTTTGGGTGGAACTCCTGCCACTTTCACTTAAATTTGGAAGGTTCCATCTACTAACGTTACTAAGTTTGCCACCCCCATATCCGCTTGCTTAGCAGTCAGTTCCGTCAAGCAAGTCGCCAAAGCGTCCTCCTTCAAGTAAAAATTGTTGGCCGAAAGAAAGGTGATATAATCACCCGTTGCCCACTGGTTTGCCAATTTAACCACTGTTTTAAATGGTACCGTTGCTGGTTGAACCAACTTAAAAGTTACTGCATCAAACTCGGCCGTCGCTTTAGGTGTAATCAGCATGATTTCTGGGGCTGGCTGCGTTTGATTCGAAAGACTGGCCGGTGGATTATAGAATGAAGTTAGCCACCTAATTGGTGGTAAATGCAAAAACGCCATCGGTGGATTATAGAATGAAGTTAGCCACCTAATTGGTGGTAAATGCAAAAACGCCATTCGGCGTGACATCAGGTATCATATTAAGTGAATCAAACCTATATGAAAGGATGTCCGTCAAATGACGCACTCTAAATACCTATATTCTTATTTGACTGGTTTCCGCCGTCCTGGAAGGCCGAACCTTCTGTGCTGTAAACTACCCAGTTGTTATTCGCAGCACCATTAATTACTACCTTGGAAACTGTATCTGGGATAGTAATCACATTGTTGGCGATTCTATTGTAGTCACCCCTCATAATAAGAATTCCCAGGAATTCTTATTATGAGGGGTGACTACAATAGAATCGCCAACAATGTGATTACTATCCCAGATACAGTTTCCAAGGTAGTAATTAATGGTGCTGCGAATAACAACTGGGTAGTTTACAGCACAGAAGGTTCGGCCTTCCAGGACGGCGGAAACCAGTCAAATAAGAATATAGGTATTTAGTGCTGTAAACTACCCAGTTGTTATTCGCAGCACCATTAATTACTACCTTGGAAACTGTATCTGGGATAGTAATCACATTGTTGGCGATTCTATTGTAGTCACCCCTCATAATAAGAATTCCTGTTGTGTCATGAGGAGTTCCATTGGCAAGAAGGTTGTTATTGGAAATCACATTATTGAACGCTTCGATATGAATAACACCCCACTTGTTATCTTTTCCGTCAGGGTTATCATGCCATGCTTCTAATGCGATCACGTTTCCAGAAATAACATTCCCATTTCCAAATGCTCCATCTGAATTGGGTAAAAATTCAATCATGCCGTTATAATATGCAGAGATTGTATTACCTGTAATTACCCCATGAACAGGATTAAGAATACGAATGGCCGCTGCTCCATCTGGATAAATATTATTACCAGAAATATTAAATCTGTCTGGATTTTCCATATAAATTGTAGTTCCTTTTGGCTGTGCACCTAGAGAATTATTCTTTATTTCCGCTTGCTGACTTGCGCCAGTCAAAAGTATACTTGATTGAGTTTCCGCAATCCATGAATTAGTAATTCTAGGAGCGTCTGCCGCGTATAATCTAACTCCAATTCCTACGTTATTAATAGTCATATTATCAATAACGATTCTATCTGAATTAGATACTCCGTCAATACCAACTCCACCATTAGTATCTCCTCGTAGGTCAAAACCACTAAATGTAATTCCAGACAATCGCTTATCATTATGGGTATTTTCTAATTTAAAAGCGGTAATAGGATTTTGAACCGTTACTTTTGCTCCTCCACCACCCGTCTGTGTTGAACCATCAGCTGGATCTATCCCACTTCGTAGTCCGTTATTAAATCCCATAATATGAACATAAGAACGGTCTACATTGACAGTAGATTTAAGGAAGTAATTTCCATTAGGAATAAATACAGTTCCACCTACCGAAGGTAGAGATTGAATGGCTTTATTAAAAGCAGGAGCGTTATCAAAATTAACATTTTCTGGTTGCGCACCAAAATCTAAAATATTAACAAACATAGTACTCATTTTTTTGGTTAAAGTACTAATGTCTTTTTTTATACCTGAAATATCTGGAACTTGACCGGGATCCCCTTTTTCACCTCTAGGAATACTAAAATCGACTCTATACGCATTATATTCATCATTAATTTTTACAATATCTACTTTCGCACTTTCGTTTGGGGGTAGTGTTGTGGTTAGCCCTGTGGCGAATACTGGAATTGGTCCCTTTTCGCCTTTAAGTGATTTCACCCATTCGGCTTCCGTTCCAATAAAGCCTTGTTTGACAGCTATTTCATACGCTGATTTTCCAGGTTGCCCTTTTAAAATTTTATATGAGGAATCAAAATCTACGCTTCCTACACTACTATTGGGGTTCGATTCATTTGGATGTTTCTTTTTCCACTCAGCATAAGTTATGCCTATTCCCCTTTTTCCATCAAACTTATATGGAGGATAAGTAGTATCGTCAGGAGCAATCAGAATTTCGTTTGCCCTTAATAGATAGCTGTCATCAGCCTGAAATGATGAAATGTAAATATTCTGTTCGTTTAACTGATAAACAGTTTTCGTCATACAACAGGAATTCTTATTATGAGGGGTGACTACAATAGAATCGCCAACAATGTGATTACTATCCCAGATACAGTTTCCAAGGTAGTAATTAATGGTGCTGCGAATAACAACTGGGTAGTTTACAGCAGAGACTGGGAATTAACTATTAATTCTTGGTTCTCTAACAGTAAAATCCGGACTATGATTTTTGATCGATTCAAAAATCGTAGTCCGGATTTTAAATTATTTATAAAATTAGTCGCCAATCGACTAATTGATTGACCAAATTTCGTTAGATTTAATGCCATCAAGACTAGCCCAATGTCATTTTCCACAGCCCGTTGTCCGCGTAGATGAGTTCGGCGTATGCCAAAATCCCTCTTCATGTGACCAAAGACTGGCTCAACGTCGAACTTTCGTCGACGATAAATTGCCTTGCCTTCGTCACTTGAGAGGGTTGCTTTTACTTTAGCCTTGTAATAATTCCACGTTGGGTTAACCTGCATATAGCGTTGCCGACCACTTGGTGTTTTTGCCAACTCATCCAATTGTTCTGACAGTTGGTGCTTATCCGCTCGATAGAGTTTGAAATCACGTTCGAAACCATATTTATCGGTTCGCCTACTATACCGATAAAAGCTAAAGCGAACTCCTAAATGATCGATGTAGTAATCATCTTCGGCATTATACTGCCAATTTTGTGATTTAGTTGGATCGTTTTTAAATTTATGTTTCTGTTCCTTTTGATAAGTTGTGTATGGAATAACAGGCTGCTTTTCAAACTGATCAAGAATCATTGTGTAATTGTACTCACTACCATAACCGGCATCGGCAACGATATGCTTAAAGAAATCTAAAGCATGAAACTGGGTAAGGAATGGCACTAAGGTCCTGGTGTCAGTTGGATTTGAAAAGAGCCCGTAATCAAGGACAAATTGCTTATGTGTAGCGATTTGCAGGTTATAGCCGGGCTTTAACTCCCGATTCATCATCGGATCTTCCTTCATACACATAAAAGTCGCATCATGATCAGTCTTGGAATAGCTATTACGACCTTGGAAGATATCTTCGGCACGTTCATACTTTTTGGCACGCGGAATTAGGTCGTTGCTTAATTGATGGCGAGACTGGGAATTAACTATTAATTCTTGGTTCTCTAACAGTAAAATCCGGACTATGATTTTTGATCGATTCAAAAATCGTAGTCCGGATTTTAAATTATTTATAAAATTAGTCGCCAATCGACTAATTGATTGACCAAATTTCGTTAGATTTAATGCCATCAAGACTAGCCCAATGTCATTTTCCACAGCCCGTTGTCCGCGTAGATGAGTTCGGCGTATGCCAAAATCCCTCTTCATGTGACCAAAGACTGGCTCAACGTCGAACTTTCGTCGACGATAAATTGCCTTGCCTTCGTCACTTGAGAGGGTTGCTTTTACTTTAGCCTTGTAATAATTCCACGTTGGGTTAACCTGCATATAGCGTTGCCGACCACTTGGTGTTTTTGCCAACTCATCCAATTGTTCTGACAGTTGGTGCTTATCCGCTCGATAGAGTTTGAAATCACGTTCGAAACCATATTTATCGGTTCGCCTACTATACCGATAAAAGCTAAAGCGAACTCCTAAATGATCGATGTAGTAATCATCTTCGGCATTATACTGCCAATTTTGTGATTTAGTTGGATCGTTTTTAAATTTATGTTTCTGTTCCTTTTGATAAGTTGTGTATGGAATAACAGGCTGCTTTTCAAACTGATCAAGAATCATTGTGTAATTGTACTCACTACCATAACCGGCATCGGCAACGATATGCTTAAAGAAATCTAAAGCATGAAACTGGGTAAGGAATGGCACTAAGGTCCTGGTGTCAGTTGGATTTGAAAAGAGCCCGTAATCAAGGACAAATTGCTTATGTGTAGCGATTTGCAGGTTATAGCCGGGCTTTAACTCCCGATTCATCATCGGATCTTCCTTCATACACATAAAAGTCGCATCATGATCAGTCTTGGAATAGCTATTACGACCTTGGAAGATATCTTCGGCACGTTCATACTTTTTGGCACGCGGAATTAGGTCGTTGCTTAATTGATGGCGAAGTTTTTTTAGAAAACGACGGCGCCGTTTTCTAACTGAACCACCTTTGATGATTTTTGGTTCTTGCTTAATCTCTTCATCCAACTTAGTGATTTTCTCCGCAAGTTCTTGTTCCATTACTTCCATGCCTTCGGCAGAAGTAACCAGCTCGGGTGCCATTTCTTGCACCACTTGTTTTTCTACTAGTTCCTCATAAAGCTTACTCGTCTTTTCTCTTAACTTAGCGTGATACTTTTCAACCGCCCGCCGCCAAGTAAATGAATATTTATTAGCATCGGCTTCCACCTTGGTCCCATCGATAAAAACTGCATCATTTTGAATTAGTCCGTGATCTTTCAAAGCCATGGTAAAGTAAACAAAGGCATGTTTAATTAGCTTACTAGCGTGCTGACTGCGTCGAAAGTTATTGATGGTATGGTAGCTATAAGTATAATCATGGGCTAACCAACGCATTGGCAGGTTCTCATCCAACATCATTTCAATCTTTCTTCCAGAATAAGTTTGACGTGAGTAGGCAAACAAGAGAATCTTAAGCATAATTGCTGGATGTGATGAAGGGCGGCCAGTAGCCGCTCCCGAATCTTCTAATAGCACATCTTGTGGAATCGAGTCGACAAAATCACTAATTAATCGTGCAACATGATTCTGTGGTAAATCATAGTTATAGTTTAGTACGAATTCGGTTTGCCCTATGGTATAATTTTGATACATGGCGCCGTTTTCTAACTGAACCACCTTTGATGATTTTTGGTTCTTGCTTAATCTCTTCATCCAACTTAGTGATTTTCTCCGCAAGTTCTTGTTCCATTACTTCCATGCCTTCGGCAGAAGTAACCAGCTCGGGTGCCATTTCTTGCACCACTTGTTTTTCTACTAGTTCCTCATAAAGCTTACTCGTCTTTTCTCTTAACTTAGCGTGATACTTTTCAACCGCCCGCCGCCAAGTAAATGAATATTTATTAGCATCGGCTTCCACCTTGGTCCCATCGATAAAAACTGCATCATTTTGAATTAGTCCGTGATCTTTCAAAGCCATGGTAAAGTAAACAAAGGCATGTTTAATTAGCTTACTAGCGTGCTGACTGCGTCGAAAGTTATTGATGGTATGGTAGCTATAAGTATAATCATGGGCTAACCAACGCATTGGCAGGTTCTCATCCAACATCATTTCAATCTTTCTTCCAGAATAAGTTTGACGTGAGTAGGCAAACAAGAGAATCTTAAGCATAATTGCTGGATGTGATGAAGGGCGGCCAGTAGCCGCTCCCGAATCTTCTAATAGCACATCTTGTGGAATCGAGTCGACAAAATCACTAATTAATCGTGCAACATGATTCTGTGGTAAATCATAGTTATAGTTTAGTACGAATTCGGTTTGCCCTATGGTATAATTTTGATACATGAAAATCGCTCCCTTTGGTTGTTTTTAGGGGTAATTACATCATATCAGGAACGATTTCCTGTGTACATAAAAACCGGATGATGAATTGTTCAAAAAATTCATCATCCGGTTTTTATTTGGACTAGGAGTTTTTTCCCAGCCTCAAGAGGCTGGGAATTAACTATTATTTTCTAGCTTCTAACTAAGAAAATGCGAACTATGATTTTTGATTTAATCAAAAATTGTAGTTCGCATTTTTGGTTATTTACTAAAAAGGGTCTTAATTGGTTGCTAGCTTCTAACTAAGAAAATGCGAACTATGATTTTTGATTTAATCAAAAATTGTAGTTCGCATTTTTGGTTATTTACTAAAAAGGGTCTTAATTGGTTGATCATTTTACCCAATTTCGTTAAGTTCAATGCCATTAAGGTTAATCCGACATCATTTTCCACAGCCCGTTGGCCGCGCAAATGAGTTCGGCGTACGCCAAAATCCCTCTTCATGCGACCAAAGACTGGTTCAACGTCGAACTTGCGTCGACGATAGATCATCTTACCTTCATCGCTTGAGAGGGTCTCTTTGACTTTTGCTTTGTAATAATTCCAAGTTGGATTAACCTGGATGTAGCGCTGACGCTTACCTGGCGTTTTAGCTAACTGATCTAACTCTTCTGATGATTGATGTGTGTCGGCACGATAGAGTTTAAGATCGCGCTTAAATCCATACTTATCAGTTCGTTTACTGTAGCGATAAAAACTGAAGCGAACGCCTAAATGATCAATATAGTAGTCATCTTCGGCATTGTACTGCCAATTCTGAGGTTTTGTTGGATCATTTTTGAACTTACGCTTCTGCTCTTTTTGATAGGTGGTGTATGGAATGAGTGGTTGCTTATCGAATTGGTCAAGCAGTGTTGTGTAATTATATTCACTACCGTAACCAGCATCAGCTACCACGTGTGTAAAGAAATCCAAGCCATGGAATTGCTTAAGAAATGGCACTAAAGTCCTAGTATCAGTAGGATTGGAAAATAAAGCATAATCAAGGACAAACTGATTATGCGTGGCAATCTGAAGATTATATCCGGGTTTGAGTTCTCGGTTCATCATCGGATCTTCTTTCATGCACATAAAAGTTGCGTCGTGGTCTGTTTTCGAAAAGCTATTTCGTCCTTGAAAAATATCTTCGACACGTTCATATTTTTTAGCCCGTGGAATTAAGTCTTCTCTCAGTTGACGACGAAGCTTCTTTAGAAAACGTCGCCGACGTTTTCTAACTGAACCACCTTTAATTATTTTCGGCTCCTGTTTAATGGCTTCGTCTAGATTAGTGATTTCTTTTTCCACTTCTTCAGCCATTAATTCCATACCGTCGATAGATTCAATCATTTCTGGTTTCATCTCTTTGATGACTTGCTTTTCTACTAACTCATCATAAATACTAGCCGTCTTTTCTCTCAACTTAGCGTGATACTTTTCTATTGCCCGACGCCAAGTAAACGAGTACTTATTAGCATCCGCTTCAACCTTAGTGCCATCAATAAAGACTGCATCATTTTGAATTAGCCCATGGTCCGTAAGAGCCATAGTAAAGTAAACAAAGGTACGTTTTATTAAGTTCCTGGCGTGCTCACTCCGTCGAAAGTTATTGATGGTATGGTAACTGTATGAATGATCACGGGCTAACCATCGCATTGGTAAGTTTTCTTCTAACAAGGTTTCTATTTTCCGGCCAGAATAAGTTTGACGAGAGTACGCAAACAACAGAATTTTTAACATCAGTGCAGGGTGAGAAAGTGGGCGGCCGGTGACGGCCACGTTCTCTTCTAACAAAACCTCTTGTGGAATGGAATCGACAAAAGTATCAATTAACCGAACCAGATGATTTTTTGGCACATTGTAGTCATAATTTAGTACGAATTCTGTTTGTCCCGTGATATAATTTTGATACATTTTGTTTTTAGGGGTAATTACATCATATCAGGAACGATTTCCTGTGTACATAAGAAGCCGGACGATGAACCAAGATTTGATTCATCGTCCGGCTTTCATTTTGGACTGAGAGTTTTTTCCCAGCCTCTACTTTGCCTTAGACTTCCTTCAGATTCCACCTCGCAGTGGACACCCTTGTCCTCAGCTCATGGTTCCGACTACTACGGCCCATAGCGGACTCTCACCGCCTAGCTAATACCCATGCCAGGCGCACATAATTATTCATGAATTCCCAGGGCAATCTTAGCATAGCGAGTCATCATGCTTGGACTCCACACTGGTTCCCAGACCAAGTTAATCTTACATTTTGCTACCCCGTCAGTTGCCAAAGCTTGTTCAATTATTTGTTGACTCAAGACGTTACTAACCGGACACCCCATTGTCGTTAGCGTCATGGTAATCACGCATAATTGTTGGTCATCAACTTGAACATCATAAATCAACCCTAAGTTAACAATATCTACCCCTAATTCTGGGTCAATTACCGACTGCAGAGCATCCATTACTCGGTTTTCCGTCGGCGAAAAAGGAGCGCCGGTATTTTGATCAGCTGCCATTTACCCACCTATCTGACTCATATGCCGCCACGTTGGCGCTGGATTAATAATCTGATGAACATTTTTCATTGCCATTTCATGATTTAACGGCTTATTATTTAGCGCCTTCTGCACTACTTTCTTAAATGCCGCAAAGTCATTGATGACCGGTCGGATATCCAGTTCTTCATTCCAATATAAGCAGGCTTTGACGTAACCATCGGAGGTAATTCGCAAACGGTCACAAGATTCACAAAACCGCTCTGAAATTGGGTGAATCAAACCGAAGCTACCTCGGTAACCCTTAATCTGATAGTTATCGGCAGGACCATTACCGGGCAATGATAACGGTTTATATGTTAACCCCGCCTCGCGACACTTATCAAAAATGCTGGTTAGCGGAACATATTCTTTTTTCCAATCGCTAATCTCTTGCCCGATTGGCATGTATTCAATAAAGCGCACATTGATCGGGTGGTCTTTCGTATAATTAATAAAATCCATGACTTCCTGGTCATTTTCGCCCCGCACGACTACGGTGTTGACCTTAATAATCTTAAAACCCTCTCGTTCAGCTGCCGCGATCCCTTGCAGGACATGCTTGATATTTCCGCCACGGGTCATCTTTTTATATACTGCTGGATTAAAAGTATCAAGAGAAATATTAAGGCGATCAAGACCCGCTTCCTTCAATTTCTTTGCTTGATACTTCAGGGCCGTCCCGTTCGTCGTAATTGAAATGTCGTTAATTTCAGAAATTTGCCGAATACGCTGGATAATCTCGGGTAAGTCCCGCCGTAATAATGGTTCGCCACCAGTTAGGCGGACTTTCGTAATCCCCATTTTGGCGAAATTTTGCACTAACTGAATAATTTCATCTTGGGACATAATTTTATCTTTAGGGAAGAACTTCAATCCTTCTTCTGGCATACAGTAAACACACCGTAAATTACACCGGTCTGTTATTGATAATCGTAAATAATCAATTTTTCGTTGAAACTGGTCATAGAGTTGTTCCACATTTTCTTGAACTACTCCCACTTAGCTAAACCTACGGTTTAATGCTTGAAGTGGGAGATTCTGGAAACATCGCATACTTACCCTACCGATTCTGAACGAACCTTCAAGCAGAGGTTACGACTATTAGCCAAGGTTAATCACATTGAATTGACTGGAGCGTCTTGGACATATTCATAAGTCCGAGTTGTTCCAGTTTTCTATTAGTTAGAGAATAGCTCAAGGTCTTACTGTGTGCAGTTCGCCAGTAGCCCTTGCGGGTACTAGCGAAGACATATGCATCACGCTGGGACAGCCCCAGCTTCTGTAAGTTAGTTACCTTAGTTTTAAGCTTCTTCCATTGCTTCCAGATATACTGTCTTATTCGGGCCCTCAACCACTTGTCAAGGCGTTGAATAAAGTCAGTTAGTTTCCCAATTGAGTAGTACTGAAGCCATCCACGCATTTTTCGATGAATTTCTTCAAACATTCTTGTCAGGGATATTCCACGATTACGTTTAGTTAATAACCTCAATGCTTTCTTTACTCGTTGTTGCGATTGTTTTGCTGGACGGGCGTAGGCTCCATTGTGGTCTACACCCAACGAAAAGCCAAGAAACTTTAACCGTAGCGGGCTACCGACTTTGGTTTTATCTGGGTTCACTTTAACTTTCAATCGCTTTTCAAGAAACTGGGTAATGCTTCGCATTACTCGTTCTCCGGCTCGTTGACTTTTAACATAAATGTTACAATCATCCGCATAGCGCACAAAGTGGTGACCACGTCTAGTCAACTCTTTATCCAACTCATTTAGATAGATATTCGCCAGTATTGGTGACAATGGCCCTCCTTGTGGGGTTCCTTTTTCACTCTTAGCGAAAAGCCCATGGTCTAAGACTCCGCTAGTTAGAAACTTACGAATGAGCCTTAGTGTCCATGGGTCATCAATATATTGTTGAAGATACTTAATCATCAAGTCATGATTAACATTATCAAAATAGGCTTTTAGGTCTAAGTCGACAACTCTTCGATAACCTTGATTATAAAGATCTACTACTTTTGCAATAGCGTCGTGAGCCCCACGGTGAGGGCGGAAGCCAAAACTATTATCAGAGAAAACACGCTCAAAGATAGGTGTAAGAATTTGGGCCACAGCTTGTTGAACCATTCGGTCCACCACTGTTGGTATTCCGAGTTTTCTTACTCCACCATTAGGCTTCGGAATTTCTACCCGTTTGACTGGTGCTGGTTTATACTTGCCCTCACGCAAACTAGCGATCAATTCCGTCTTATTTTCTCTGAGATATGGCAGAAGGTCATTGACTGTCATATCGTCAATGCCTGCTGCCCCTTTATTTCTCTTAACTCGCAAATAAGCCTGATTAAGGTTATTGCGGTCCAAGACTAAGTCTTGGATAGTGACACTCATACCTTTACCTTCACCATAATCGGTACTACGCGCCCTTGTGTACTTTCGGTTTTCCAAACCTATCCTCGACAAGCGGTCAGCTTGTTGTTCTGTTTTCTGCGATTGTCGCACCGTACGGTTCCGTATACGGCGGTTCGACAACTTAATCACATTGAATTGACTGGAGCGTCTTGGACATATTCATAAGTCCGAGTTGTTCCAGTTTTCTATTAGTTAGAGAATAGCTCAAGGTCTTACTGTGTGCAGTTCGCCAGTAGCCCTTGCGGGTACTAGCGAAGACATATGCATCACGCTGGGACAGCCCCAGCTTCTGTAAGTTAGTTACCTTAGTTTTAAGCTTCTTCCATTGCTTCCAGATATACTGTCTTATTCGGGCCCTCAACCACTTGTCAAGGCGTTGAATAAAGTCAGTTAGTTTCCCAATTGAGTAGTACTGAAGCCATCCACGCATTTTTCGATGAATTTCTTCAAACATTCTTGTCAGGGATATTCCACGATTACGTTTAGTTAATAACCTCAATGCTTTCTTTACTCGTTGTTGCGATTGTTTTGCTGGACGGGCGTAGGCTCCATTGTGGTCTACACCCAACGAAAAGCCAAGAAACTTTAACCGTAGCGGGCTACCGACTTTGGTTTTATCTGGGTTCACTTTAACTTTCAATCGCTTTTCAAGAAACTGGGTAATGCTTCGCATTACTCGTTCTCCGGCTCGTTGACTTTTAACATAAATGTTACAATCATCCGCATAGCGCACAAAGTGGTGACCACGTCTAGTCAACTCTTTATCCAACTCATTTAGATAGATATTCGCCAGTATTGGTGACAATGGCCCTCCTTGTGGGGTTCCTTTTTCACTCTTAGCGAAAAGCCCATGGTCTAAGACTCCGCTAGTTAGAAACTTACGAATGAGCCTTAGTGTCCATGGGTCATCAATATATTGTTGAAGATACTTAATCATCAAGTCATGATTAACATTATCAAAATAGGCTTTTAGGTCTAAGTCGACAACTCTTCGATAACCTTGATTATAAAGATCTACTACTTTTGCAATAGCGTCGTGAGCCCCACGGTGAGGGCGGAAGCCAAAACTATTATCAGAGAAAACACGCTCAAAGATAGGTGTAAGAATTTGGGCCACAGCTTGTTGAACCATTCGGTCCACCACTGTTGGTATTCCGAGTTTTCTTACTCCACCATTAGGCTTCGGAATTTCTACCCGTTTGACTGGTGCTGGTTTATACTTGCCCTCACGCAAACTAGCGATCAATTCCGTCTTATTTTCTCTGAGATATGGCAGAAGGTCATTGACTGTCATATCGTCAATGCCTGCTGCCCCTTTATTTCTCTTAACTCGCAAATAAGCCTGATTAAGGTTATTGCGGTCCAAGACTAAGTCTTGGATAGTGACACTCATACCTTTACCTTCACCATAATCGGTACTACGCGCCCTTGTGTACTTTCGGTTTTCCAAACCTATCCTCGACAAGCGGTCAGCTTGTTGTTCTGTTTTCTGCGATTGTCGCACCTGATTACACCTCCGATATAAGTTACAAGTTATTGTCGTTCAGTCCTTCATCTGATTACTCAGACTACTATGACCTCGGCTGACTTCTGGCTTACTCAACGCTACATCACTGCACCGCTTGTTTCTGTGGAAATTAAACTTATTCCTCTTGTCGGAAACGTGTAGGCCAGATCTCCCCGGGTAAGGATATTAACTTTCGTACCATGTCACCGGTAGCTTTACTGAAAGTAACTTCGAGTAGTGTTGGACTTTAACTTGTCATGCAGTCTTATCCAGTTAGTTCCAGCCTTATAGCTACTTCTTGTTCATCGGTGCAGTACTTTGCCTTAGACTTCCTTCAGATTCCACCTCGCAGTGGACACCCTTGTCCTCAGCTCATGGTTCCGACTACTACGGCCCATAGCGGACTCTCACCGCCTAGCTAATACCCATGCCCATTCGTCAATGGATATCTATCGTAAGGCCTTCTACCAAGAGATATCACAGCTCCATCAACCAATAATCAATTGGTCAGTATTATTTATTTGAGTCCAGTGGCTAACTTATTCTTGAAATTTAGGATACAACTAACTAAAGTTTTCGCGATAGTAGTTATACTTATTTCTTATATCTTGGAGCGGGGCGTCCATCACGTGCATTTTCCCATGGGCATCAAGCTTGAAATTGTTTGCGATTACCTGATTGAACTGCAGGCGGAGACGAGGATATTGGATGAGAATTTTCTCAATGTTAGTTGACATAATATCAAGAGCGGCAAGATATTTGGGGACAAGAATTTTTTTAAATTCGTTAAACGTATCTGCAATCACCTCAGCATAGGCATGGTCAGCATATTTCAGTTCGTTTTCCTCTAATTTATCGTAATACTCCCTGCTTGTCAGGCCACGTTCATTTTTAATGTTGTATTGCTCATCGTATTGGTGGGTAAGATAAGAATCCCAGTCACGATAGCAATAAGTAATCATTTGGATTACTAATTGGCGTCCCTCGTAATTAACATTTTTCGGAATCATCTTTCCCTGTGGATTTAACAAGTAAGGTCGGATTAGCTGTCGCGTTACAATATCATAAAAGGTTCCTGGCACAAGTTCCTTATCTTGACTATCCTCATATAAATCTCCGGAACCTTCAAGCTTTTTTAGTTTACGGAGACTTTCACGAGTTTGGTTGGCGGCATAAATAACATCTTCAATCTCTTGATCAATTATTTCACGTTTACTAATCGTTTGTAAGAGGTTTGTGTAGAGCCGGATTAAATTATGGAGTTCAGACTGCTGATTAGGGTAGAAACCGTTTTGTTGCTGATATTTTCTAGTTTCCCGTTCCAATTGTTGCTCAATTGCAAGGGCCTGATGCTCAATTTTAACAGGCAAGACTGGTTGCGAAAAGCTATCTTTAGCAAGCTGCTGAACTGCTTCACGGATGATTGGTCTCATTTCACGAAAATCCGGAAAATCAAAGAAATTTTGAAAATCATTAGCAAAGTTTAGGTGTTTATATACTGCTGATTTAAGATTTCGCTTCATTTATTGAAAACGTACATTTTCTTCTTTACCAACTTCTTCGTCAAAATAACCTAATCCATTTACTTCGAGTGTTTTTAGATAAGCTACCAATTCAATTGCGGAACTAGGACTTAATTCGTTTACTGCATTCAAACCAAGACCAGTTGGAACAGTTTCGCTCATTGCTGTAATTTGGTTATCATTCTC
Source organism: Limosilactobacillus reuteri (assembly GCF_013694365.1). Lineage (NCBI taxonomy): Bacteria > Bacillati > Bacillota > Bacilli > Lactobacillales > Lactobacillaceae > Limosilactobacillus > Limosilactobacillus reuteri. The sequence continues at coordinate 2,028,313 of NZ_CP059275.1, read as the reverse complement.
AATATGAATTTGTGAGCAACTAATTGCCCAACGATTATTGACGTTTGGAGCAAAAATAAAGAAGAGGTTGAAATCGGCTGAAAGATATGCCGGTAAGAACCAGGCAATGTTATCTAATCGTTCTGGGTTGAGGTTACCTTGAAGCGCAAAACGGTTAATATTTTCTTCACAAGGGATTGCTTTGAGCATAAACATGGTATTTTCAAACTCTCTCATCCCTAATTTCATTTCCGGTGTAATTTTGGGCTTCATTTTTACGGTGGATTATAGAATAAAGTTAGCCACCCAGTTGGTGGTAAATAAAAAACGCCATTCGGCGTGACATCAGGTATCATATTAAGTGAACCAAACCTATATGAAAGGATGTCCGTCAAATGACGCACTTAAATGATACCATGTCTGAAGGGACAAAGAGTGTGGTGATGATGGCTTGAAGGATACACCTGTTCCCATGCCGAACACAGAAGTTAAGCTTCAACACGCCGAAAGTAGTTGGGGGATCGCTCCCTGCGAGGATAGGACGTTGCCATGCGAACGCATGGCAACGTCCTATCCTCGCAGGGAGCGATCCCCCAACTACTTTCGGCGTGTTGAAGCTTAACTTCTGTGTTCGGCATGGGAACAGGTGTATCCTTCAAGCCATCATCACCACACTCTCTCCGGCAGTCAGACTCGAACTGACGACAACCTGATTAACAGTCAGGTGCTCTACCAACTGAGCTATGCCGGATGCCAACTAGAGGAGTCGAACCTCCGACCTTCTCTTTACGAGGGAGATGCTCTACCAGCTGAGCTAAGTTGGCTCATACACCCGAATAGGAAACCGATTGTTTAAGTTGTGCTTTCTTAGTTATCGTCTTAGCATCTTTACGTGGGCTTGCTTTATTAACAGAAAGGCGACTTATTGATACTGTTTTACCATTTGTTTTTACTGTATTAATCAGTAAATGAACATGGAGTTCCCCACCATCACACAATTTAAAACCAACACATTGATATATCAATTATGACGGGAGGTCTTTTTTATTCGAATGACAAATCATCTCTTTGTTTTTCACCTGATGACGTTTATTAAACTGATTGTTTTTACTTGTTTTTGTAATTCGCTGTTTTTGTCGTGCTTCTTCTACAGTTTCAAGCTGAAGGCCTACTTTTCCATGGAATATCTGAGAGTTTTCATACACTTATTTTCTCCCTTGACTTTCAATATATCGTTTTACAACTTCTAAAGGCGCTCCACCAGTGCTAATTAAGCAATAGCTTTGTGTCCAAAAAGCTGATTTCCAAAGATACTGCTTGATTTCTGGAAATTGTTTTTTGACCATTCTGGAGCTAGACGATTTGTAAGCATTTAAAAATTTAGCCATTTCCGTATGAGGCGTTGCTCTAAACAAAACATGTACGTGGTCCTGATCATGATTCCATTCTTGCAAATTAATGCCGTATGCTTGTCCCACAACTACAAAACGATGTTTAAGATATTCAGATATTTCATCGTTAATTACTTTTCGACGATACTTAACCACCATCTTTTTATCCATAAATTTGCGAGAATACCCCCACTTCTATAAGTAGGGGATGAATCGCTCTCTTAAAGCACGTTAGTGCTTTTTCTTTTGTTCTATGATATATTTAGTATATATCTATAAAATGTGCTGATAACAATAGAGTTAGATAGGAATCAGCATTCAGTATACTTACTTAATTACCATTTGGTAATGGTGGTTAAGTATCGTCGAAAAGTAATTAACGATGAAATATCTGAATATCTTAAACATCGTTTTGTAGTTGTGGGACAAGCATACGGCATTAATTTGCAAGAATGGAATCATGATCAGGACCACGTACATGTTTTGTTTAGAGCAACGCCTCATACGGAAATGGCTAAATTTTTAAATGCTTACAAATCGTCTAGCTCCAGAATGGTCAAAAAACAATTTCCAGAAATCAAGCAGTATCTTTGGAAATCAGCTTTTTGGACACAAAGCTATTGCTTAATTAGCACTGGTGGAGCGCCTTTAGAAGTTGTAAAACGATATATTGAAAGTCAAGGGAGAAAATAATGGTTCTAAAAGCCGTTAAAATGCGCATCTATCCAAATTCAGCACAACGAAATCAGCTCTGGCAAACCTTCGGTTGTGTTCGTTTTGTATGGAATCAAATGCTTAATATGCAAATTGAACGGCGCAAGAATAATCCGGAAGTGTTTTAGGAAGAGTTTGGTTTTCGCTTTCCACTAAAACAGTAATGTAATATTGACCAGCAACGTTCAGACGAACAGTGACATTCTTAATTTTACCCATTGGCAATCGACCAGCTCTAAAATAGACGATACCGAGTTTTGGTAACTTTATATGATGGCAATCTAAAACTTTAATATTGCCATTAACGTACTTTGAATTGTAGCTCTGAGAATATTTTCTGGATTTAAATCGAGGGAACTTATTTTGACCTTTAAAAAAGCGTTGAAAAGCATCGGCTAAATTGCGATTAGCACTTTGCAAAGCAGTTGATTCTGCTTGTTTCAACCAAGGATACTCAACCTTAAGTTGTTTCAACAGATTATTCATCCCAAAGGCATTCACAAATTTAGCTTCCGGATTATTCTTGCGCCGTTCAATTTGCATATTAAGCATTTGATTCCATACAAAACGAACACAACCGAAGGTTTGCCAGAGCTGATTTCGTTGTGCTGAATTTGGATAGATGCGCATTTTAACGGCTTTTAGAACCATTGAATAATCTGTTGAAACAACTTAAGGTTGAGTATCCTTGGTTGAAACAAGCAGAATCAACTGCTTTGCAAAGTGCTAATCGCAATTTAGCCGATGCTTTTCAACGCTTTTTTAAAGGTCAAAATAAGTTCCCTCGATTTAAATCCAGAAAATATTCTCAGAGCTACAATTCAAAGTACGTTAATGGCAATATTAAAGTTTTAGATTGCCATCATATAAAGTTACCAAAACTCGGTATCGTCTATTTTAGAGCTGGTCGATTGCCAATGGGTAAAATTAAGAATGTCACTGTTCGTCTGAACGTTGCTGGTCAATATTACATTACTGTTTTAGTGGAAAGCGAAAACCAAACTCTTCCTAAAACAAGTGGACTTCAACTTGTCTAGCAGCCTTATCCAGTTAATTTCAGCCTTATAGCTACTTCTTGTTCATCGATGCAGTACTTTGCCTTAGACTTCCTTCAGATTCCACCTCACGGTGGACACCCTTGTCCTCAGCTCATGGTTCCGACTACTACGGCCCATAGCGGACTTTCACCACCTAGCTAATACCCATGCCGGGCGCACTAAAAAAACTTACGAAAAAATACAATCGATTCTTAAAAAGAAAAATTTTTGATTGGCAAAACCATAACAAGTTCGTTTTAGGGTTTTGATTTTGCGATTGATGCCTTCTAAAGGACCATTAGAGTATTCAAATTTAGCGCTATTTAAGACATATTTTCTGTTTTGACGAAGGGTTTGAATAGCAGTATCCATTTCTGTATTGGTTTTTTGGTAGTCTAAGATGGTTGACTCTAGTAATTCACTATTGCGCTCGTTTAGGGCTTTCGTGATATCTTGGTAAGTTTGGTAGACTTCAGCGAACTTGGAAAATTTACTAGTAATGAGATCAACAGCATTTTGGCGAGTCATATATTGTTTAACGCCGCGAAGAAAAACTACTTCTTCAGGGTGAAGATCTTCAGCTTTTTTATGGAATAGCTTCCAATGTGACTTCATAATTTTATATTCTCGGCTCTGTTTATCAAGTTGCTTTAGGATAGAGATACGACAATTGTCCAAAGCGCGACCAGCTAATTGTACAAGGTGGAAGCGATCAATAATGATATTGGCATTAGGGAAAAGGCGATAGATAAAACTTTGATATTGAGCATTTAAATCAATTACAACTGATTGAACGCATTCGCGTTCGGCTTTTGAATAACGACTTTCAAAATAATCAACAATGGTAGGTGATAGACGATCCTGTAACTTTGTGACAATTTGGTGGGTTTCAGCGTCACAACAGATAAAGGACATCACAGACTTAATTGAACGAAACTCGTCAAAACATAGATGCTTAGGCAACTTAGCCACACGATAGTGTGGTTCCATGCGCTCTAAGATTGTTCGACGAACACTGCTAGGAGAGCAGTGACACATTTCAGCAATAAGCTGACCAGATAGGCCTTTACGAGCTAAAAGCATGATTTGATTTTTGAGATCACTGGATAAGGTTTGATTTTCTTTGGTTAAATTAGTAATAGCACCAAAAGTAGTATGGCATGATTTACATTTATAACGTTGTTTACGAAGCTCTAGTTCATATCTTCTCCCATTTAAACTTGCCAGTCGTACATGAGTTTTGCGAAAGCCATCCTTATTAACTGTGGGAAAGCCACAGTTACGACAACGATTAATCGGATAAGAAAGAGTAGCTGTTATTAGCGTTATATACTCTTTAACAGAATCGTTGTTGTGTTCAGCTTCTTCAACAGAAATAATTTTAATATTTTTATCTTTAATTCCAAGAATATTTAGGATAGAATCATTATGGGACATTTGGGCTAGCTGGATTCGAACCAGCGCATGACGGTACCAAAAACCGTTGCCTTACCGCTTGGCTATAGCCCATGGAGGATACAGGGCTCGAACCTGTGACCCCCTGCTTGTAAGGCAGATGCTCTCCCAACTGAGCTAATCCTCCTGACCCGTGCGGGATTTGAACCCACGATACCAGCGTGAAAGGCTGGTGTCTTAACCACTTGACTAACGGGCCAATGGAGGATACAGGGCTCGAACCTGTGACCCCCTGCTTGTAAGGCAGATGCTCTCCCAACTGAGCTAATCCTCCAAAAATGACCCGTGCGGGATTTGAACCCACGATACCAGCGTGAAAGGCTGGTGTCTTAACCACTTGACTAACGGGCCATATTAAAGCGGGTAACGAGAATCGAACTCGCGACAACAGATTGGAAGGCTGTGGTTTTACCACTGAACTATACCCGCTATTTCCTAAATTTCAAGAATAAGTTAACCACTAGACTCAAATAAATAATACTGACCAATTGATTATTGGTTGATGGAGCTGTGATATCTCTTGGTAGAAGGCCTTACGATAGATATCCATTGACGAATGTCCATTAAACATAGCTCGTGGATAGTGATTCCAATTCATCGGCTACTTACCGCAAAACATCCAAAGGGTACTTAGAGTGGCTGTCTAAAACTAATTTAAGGCCAACAAAACCAGAGCTGGCGTGGGCTCTGGTTCTTTAAGGTGCTTTCAAGTTTCAGTTAAAGCAATGGGTCATAGCGAACAGAATTGATATCTTGAGTATCATCAAGATATTCTTTAAATAACGGTAATTTAAATCGCACTTGACCATTACCAGCCGGTGTAATTAAATCTTGTTGAATCATACGGCGGCGATATTGATTAACATAATTTTGTTGCTGCTTAGCTGTTCGATCGTAATTCATTTATCCTTCTTGCAAATAGTGCTTAAATGCTACCGTTAACGGCTTATATAAAATAAAGTAACAGCCTAAATTTCCTAATGCATGATATAGGTCAAATAACAGTCCGCTAAGCCAATAAGCCAAGAAAGCAGCCCAGCCACCATAAATTGACATTCCTAAACTAACAAAAAATCCATATTCAAATCCCAGAAAAGTTGCCAATATAAGCTGTAATGTAAAATGCTTTTTTAAGGGTGTTACTTTAGCAAGACCAGCCACTGTAAGAACACATACGGCATAAGCCAGAATCTGTGGCACGGTCCAAATACCAAAACCTAATAGCAAATTTGACAAGATCATTATCATCATCGCTAATGAAATTCCAAAGCCAACGCCAAGAACTAATGTTGCAATCATTATCAAATCTGTAACAGGTTGAACGTTAGGGATTGGAATTATCTTAAAGACCCGTAAAACAGTCCCTAGTGCTGCCAGCATCGCAATTAGCGTCATTCGTTTGACCTGCATATGCTTACTTACTGGATGAACACGTACTTTCATTCATTCCGCCTTATCCAACGTGAACTGAACCTTATCTTTATTCTTCAATGTTTGCTGGTTAGCTAACTTATTAACCTTTTCTCCATTAATTGTATATGTCCAATAAATTCCTTTCTTTTGGTTTTCCTTCATTCCATCAATTGATGTAATAAAGCCTTTAACTTCTTTAACTTTCCAATTTTTCTTCAATCCGGTAATTACCTTATCATTCTTTTTCAAAGTCGTTTTCTTAGTAGCAACCACCTTTTTACCTTGTTTAAGAGTGTATGTAACCTTAATTGTATTGCTATTCTTTTGAGTATTATTTGTATATCCCGTTAAAATAAAGAATGCTAAGAACATAACTAATAAACCGCTAATCAACTTAAATTTTTTCATCTACGAATATTTTTGAGTCGGTCTTTTCTCACTTACGGGTACATCATTTACCACAATAAATATCCCCGCAATCATTAATATAAGCGCGATAATGAATTGAAGACTAAGACTTTCTCCTAATATTAGTAACAATAAAATAACCGCAATAAACGGACTTAACGCATAATAAGCACTTGTTTTGGCCGCTCCTAAATAACGCTGCGCCATTATATATAATAAAATGCTTAAACCAAACGCAAAAAATCCTAATATTAAACAATAAACGATGGTCAAGACGCTTTTTACTGGTGTTTCTTTAACACCAAGCGCTATTAAGTAGCTACCAATGCTAACACCAAACCCTTTAATTATTACTACTTGCACTTATTGATAGTTTTTAGTAACATTATTCTCAAATCCCCATAAAATGGTTGCCAATAAGCCCAGAATGATGCCCCAAGAAATTTTCAAACTGCTAAAGTTAAAGGATAATACCATACTGGCAATAACAATCACACTAATCCCAAGCCATAATTTCTTTGTAATTTTCTCACCGCAAATCACTGCCGTAGCAACGATTTCAAAATTACTAATTAACGACATTGATACTGCGGACGATAATTTTATTCCTAAATTTAACAGGATTCCATCGCCAATATTTAGCACAATCATTTTGAACTACTCCCACTTAGCTAAACCTACGGTTTAATGCTTGAAGTGGGAGATTCTGGAAACATCGCATACTTACCCTACCGATTCTGAACGAACCTTCAAGCAGAGGTTACGACTATTAACCAAGGTTAGAAAAAAAGTAGTTGCTCATCAGTGACATACTTCATGAATACCTCGTAAGGTGTTTGATAGCCCAATGACTTGCGAGGAATGTTATTCCGGTAACTCATTATTTGAGCAACCTCTTCATCAGCTAGGTGGCGGAGATCGCGGCCTTTGTGGAGCCCATCGCGCCGCAGAAGGCCGTTGTTGTTCTCGTTTAACCCCCGTTGGTTAGGTGCGGGCACCTAACCAACGGGGGTTAAACGAGAACAACAACGGCCTTCTGCGGCGCGATGGGCTCCACAAAGGCCGCGATCTCCGCCACCTAGCTGATGAAGAGGTTGCTCAAATAATGAGTTACCGGAATAACATTCCTCGCAAGTCATTGGGCTATCAAACACCTTACGAGGTATTCATGAAGTATGTCACTGATGAGCAACTACTTTTTTTCTAACTTAAATTGACATTTCGGGTCTACTCCCCTATTTCTTCCATAAACTCACTCAACGCAGTCTGCCAATCCACAATCTCAAAGCAAGTATCTTCGGCCTTCTTCAAACTCATAACTGAATGGCGAGGGCGATAAGCTTTGGCCGGATATGCTGAAGAATCAACAGGAGCGACTTCAACATCTTTATCCTTTAAGATCTCGGTGGCGAAGTCGTACCAGGAACAACTATTCTCGTTAGATAGCTGATAGGTACCGAATGGCTGATCATGATCGACTAAGTAAGTCATTCATAAATTCTGCCAGGTTTCTAGTCCTGTTGGGCGACCAAATTGATCGTTGACGACGATGAGCTGATCATGATCTTTGGCAAGACGAAGCATTGTGTAGACAAAATTCTTATCATATTTACCAAAGACCCAGGATGTGCGAATGATGTAGTAATCAGCTAAGGTTTCTTGGATTGCTTTTTCACCGGCAAGTTTAGCTTTGCCATATTCGTTTTTCGGATTAGTGGGCGCATCAACTTCATACTCGCCTTCATTGGTCCCATCAAAGACATAATCGGTACTAATGTAAACCATCTTAGCGCCAACTCTTTTAGCAGACTCGGCAACATTGCGCGTACCATCTGCGTTTACTTGCCAATTGAGGTCTTTGGCAACATCTTCTGCGTTATCAACTGCACAATGATAGATTACTTCCGGCTTAAGGGCGCTAATCTTCTCATTTACAACGGCTTGATCAGTGATATTGGACTGCTTAAAATTATATACAATTTCATGTTTATTTAGCAATTATTGACCGTTTTTCGCATATTTTGCTTCAACTGCGGCTTTTTCATCTTTCCACCAATCTTGGTGTTCCGTATACCAATCAATCGTGTGTTGTAAACCGGTCTTGAAGTCAGTGAATTCGGGCTCCCAACCGAGTTCAGTCCGGAGCTTCGTGGCATCAATGGCATAACGCAAATCGTGGCCGGGACGATCTTTAACATGGTCATAAGCATCTTTAGGTTGGCCCATTAACTCTAAGATCATTTCCAGAACTTCCTTGTTGTTCTTTTCACCATCGACTCCAATGAGGTAAGTTTCACCGATCTTCCCCTTGGTCAAAATATCCCAAACCGCCCGGGAATGATCATTAGTGTGAATCCAGTCGCGGACATTCTTACCGGATCCATAAAGCTTAGGGCGAATACCGCTCAAGATATTAGTAATCTGACGAGGAATGAACTTTTCAATGTGTTGGTAAGGGCCATAGTTATTGGAACAATTGGAAATCGTCGCCCATAAACCAAATGACCGGAACCAAGCCCGCACTAACAAGTCAGAGCTAGCTTTCGATGAAGAATAAGGACTTGATGGTCGGTATGGTGATTCGGGAGTAAATTTTTCTCCTTTTCCTTCACCATGACCGGGTAAGTCTTCACGCAATGGTAAATCGCCATAAACTTCATCCGTTGAAATATGGTGGTAACGGACGTCATACTTGCGACAAGCATTGATTAAAACTGAAGTACCCACAATATTAGTTTGGATAAATGGAGTGGGATCAATCAAGGAGTTGTCATTGTGACTTTCCGCCGCATAATGTACAACTGCATCAGCGTTGCTTACCAACTTATCAACTAAATCCTTATCACAAATATCCCCAACTACGAGTTCAACTTTATCCGTTGGCAAGCCATTAAGATTAGCAGGATTACCAGCATAAGTCAGTTTATCTAAAACTGTAATATGTTCAACTTCCGGGTGGTGGTTAACAACATAGTGAACAAAGTTGGAGCCAATAAAACCGGCTCCCCCGGTAACAATAATATTCTTAAAAGTTTCCATTTAAATTTCACCATAAACAAATGGGTTGTCTTTTTCAAATTCAGTTAAGGTTAGTTGTGCGGCATCCTTTTCGGAAGTAATGGCCTTATCAAATTCAATTGGCCAGTCAATATTTAATTCCGGTGTCTTAAAGGGAATTCCACCATCAGCTTCTGCATCATAAATCATAAGCCGGCGTCTCAAGGCGCTGGCTTTCGCTTTGCTCAAGCCAAAATGCTCTGACTACTTTGCCACCGCTTTAAGCGGTGTTTGTACTACCTCACTTACCCTTAAAAGGGTCTGAATATTCCACACTTTCATTGGCCATAGCTAATTGTTGTTTAAGTTCTTTGATTTGTTCTTCCGCTGTTTGCTTCATTTCATTGGCCATAGCTAATTGTTGTTTAAGTTCTTTGATTTGTTCTTCCGCTGTTTGCTTCATGGTACGTCACCTCCTTTGAATTATTCTTTGGTAATTATATCAAAGAATTCTTCTTTTAAATAGAGGTAACTCAATAAAAACTTCCTCAATAAAAACTTCCTGGTCGAACAGCTTGAATTTTACGAATTGGTAATGGGTTCAGTCCTTGCAATAACCAGTCGAGCTGTTGAGCAGATAATTCTTTGGCTTCATTACTGTTTCTCGGCCAACTAAGGTGGCCATTTTCAAACCGTTTATAGAGCATAATAAAGCCCTCGCCATCCCAAAACAGTCCTTTAAAGCGATCATTACGTCCGCTACAAAATAAGAAAAGCGAATTATTATATAATTCTAATCTATAGTTCTCAGCGATTACCATTGCGAGACCATCAATACCTTTTCGCATTTAACGAGCATAACGAATAACCACTTTAACGATATCCGAAGCTAAAACAGAATTAGTCCCCTTGAAAATCGTTAATTTGACTTCATTCACATTAATTTTTACGGCAGGGCGTGCCGTAAAAGAATGCTTTTGTAAATTACTTGGCTTGTTTTTGAAAACTGGGGTAATAATTTCATTTTGTTCTGTCATCGGTCCGTACGAGACTCGAACTCGTGATCTCATCCGTGACAGGGATGCGTCCTAAACCAACTAGACCAACGGACCTTGCGGGGGCTGGATTTGAACCAACGACCTCCGGGTTATGAGCCCGACGAGCTACCAGACTGCTCTACCCCGCGTGACCCGTGCGGGATTTGAACCCACGATACCAGCGTGAAAGGCTGGTGTCTTAACCACTTGACTAACGGGTCCGGAGAAGGAGGGATTCGAACCCTCGCACCGCTTGCGCGATCTACACCCTTAGCAGGGGCGCCTCTTCAGCCACTTGAGTACTTCTCCTGGGCCTAAATGGACTTGAACCATCGACCTCACGCTTATCAGGCGTGCGCTCTAAACCAGCTGAGCTATAGGCCCAGCGGGTAACGAGAATCGAACTCGCGACAACAGCTTGGAAGGCTGTGGTTTTACCACTAAACTATACCCGCTGGCGCGGGACGGAATCGAACCGCCGACACACGGAGCTTCAATCCGTTGCTCTACCAACTGAGCTACCGAGCCCGGTCCGTACGAGACTCGAACTCGTGATCTCATCCGTGACAGGGATGCGTCCTAAACCAACTAGACCAACGGACCTTGCGGGGGCTGGATTTGAACCAACGACCTCCGGGTTATGAGCCCGACGAGCTACCAGACTGCTCTACCCCGCGAGGAGGATGAGGGATTCGAACCCTCGCGTCGCTCTCACGGCCTAGCGGTTTTCAAGACCGCCCCCTTCAGCCACTTGGGTAATCCTCCTGATGGACCTTGTAGGACTCGAACCTACGACCGGGCGGTTATGAGCCGCTTGCTCTAACCAACTGAGCTAAAGGTCCTCGCGGCGGGGGGGATCGAACCCTCGACCTCCCGGGTATGAACCGGACGCTCTAGCCAGCTGAGCTACACCGCGTCGGGAAAACAGGATTCGAACCTGCGACCCCCTGGTCCCAAACCAGGTGCTCTACCAAGCTGAGCTATTTCCCGTGCACCCAGAAGGAGTCGAACCTTCAACCTTCTGATTCGTAGTCAGACACTCTATCCAATTGCGCTATGGGTGCTGCCGAGGACCGGGATCGAACCGGTACGGTTATCACTAACCGCAGGATTTTAAGTCCTGTGCGTCTGCCAATTCCGCCACCCCGGCAGCGGAAGACGGGATTCGAACCCGCGACCCCCACCATGGCAAGGTGATGTTCTACCACTGAACTACTTCCGCAGTGCCGAGGACCGGGATCGAACCGGTACGGTTATCACTAACCGCAGGATTTTAAGTCCTGTGCGTCTGCCAATTCCGCCACCCCGGCATTATAGAACTGGCAAAGCGGAAGACGGGATTCGAACCCGCGACCCCCACCATGGCAAGGTGATGTTCTACCACTGAACTACTTCCGCATGCCGACTAGAGGATTCGAACCTCCGACCCCCTGTTTACAAGACAGGTGCTCTGCCAACTGAGCTAAGTCGGCTGAGCCGTGACGGGCTTGAACCGTCGACCCTCTGATTAAAAGTCAGATGCTCTACCAACTGAGCTAACGGCTCTGGAGGATACAGGGCTCGAACCTGTGACCTCCTGCTTGTAAGGCAGATGCTCTCCCAACTGAGCTAATCCTCCAAGCGTGGCAACGTCCTATCCTCGCAGGGAGCGATCCCCCAACTACTTTCGGCGTGTTGAAGCTTAACTTCTGTGTTCGGCATGGGTACAGGTGTATCCTTCAAGCCATCATCACCACACTAGCGTGGCAACGTCCTATCCTCGCAGGGAGCGATCCCCCAACTACTTTCGGCGTGTTGAAGCTTAACTTCTGTGTTCGGCATGGGTACAGGTGTATCCTTCAAGCCATCATCACCACACTCTTTGTCCTCAAGGTGGTGTTCGGTTAGACGATGGCTTCTATAATAATTGGGGCCATACTTATTACTTCCAAAAAGATGGTTCTCGTTTAGATAATGGCTTTTATAACAATTGGGGTCACACATACTACTTTGGTCAAGGTGGTGTTCGGTTAGACGATGGCTTCTATAATAATTGGGGCCATACTTATTACTTCCAAAAAGATGGTTCTCGTTTAGATAATGGCTTTTATAACAATTGGGGTCATACTTACTACTTTGGTTTAGCTTAATTTAGAATACTCATAATTTACTAATTGTAGAAAATCATTCATATTATACCCAGTACCAAAATAACTGCTAGCTCGATTACTCCAGTAACCATCTGGATCAGTATGATTAGTATTACCTAAGTATTGGCTAACATTATGGTGTGACCAAAGAGTTCCTGTTCCATTGGACTGAGCTAATGATGGTGTCAATCCGTACTTGCGCATGTTGTATGCCGTGTAGTAAGCAGCATTAACTAATTCACGAGCAAAATTCCAGGCACCATAAACTTCAACCTGTTCAAATTGAACAGCACGACCGTTGGCAGGATATGCAGCTCCCCATGCTTCATGATCGGTATCGGAAATTTGAATAATGTTATTAGCATCAACAAATGCATGAACAAACGCACTATTATAATGCTGCTTTTCGTAATTAATTTCACCCCAAATACTATCATTGGGATTATCGGTTTCATGTACTACTACCATATTAGGCTTACCGTCTGTCGTTCCGGAGTATGAATGGCTACTTACATCAGGAATTGCATTAACATATGAAATATTAGCATGACCAATACCATTATTCATAATGTAACTATTAATCTTATTATTGTAAACTGAGATTGGTAAAAGAATCCCACTGTTATCGGCACGATAGAAGCTTCCATTAACCCAAATTCCTGTGCCTTGTACTAGGGCTCCATCATTACCAAAGTAGTAAGTATGACCCCAATTGTTATAAAAGCCATTATCTAAACGAGAACCATCTTTTTGGAAGTAATAAGTATGGCCCCAATTATTATAGAAGCCATCGTCTAACCGAACACCACCTTGACCAAAGTAGTATGTGTGACCCCAATTGTTATAAAAGCCATTATCTAAACGAGAACCATCTTTTTGGAAGTAATAAGTATGGCCCCAATTATTATAGAAGCCATCGTCTAACCGAACACCACCTTGTTAAAGATTAAAGGCTACGCGGTCATAGCGGGTTAGATCATAGGTATTAATTACACTACGTAATGAATTAGTATAGCTAGATGCTGTTGCATAACCATCTGCCCGAATTAAATAAGTAGCTGTATTTGCATCACGAACCCCAATTAAATTATGGTAACGGCTATTCTTAACTAAGAAGTCAGTATGGTCCTGAACACTAGCATTATTATCTGGATAGCGACGGAAAGCATCATTAATTAAGACCATCCGTCCACCGTACTCTTCATAGGTTGGCATATTAACTGACATACCTTTATAGCTCCCCTTAATACCAAACAAATTGTGGTATTGTGAAGCAAGCGAAGACTTACCCCATGCGCTTTCAAGAATTGCTTGAGCAAGTGTTAATGACGGCAAGATTTGATGTTGTGTCCATCCTTGAATAGCACCATTGACGATACTGCCAATAAAAGCATTATTAGAGGTTAAACGTCCTTGACTATCAAAGTCAAGATTACCATAACCTAAATTAATAGATTGACCTTGAAGCAATGCCCCATCTTTGCCAAAGTAATATACATTACCCCAATTGTTCATAAAACGATTGTCCCAGCGAGCGCCATCACTACCAAAGTAATAGGTATGACCCCAATTATTATAAAAACTATTATCTAGACGAGCACCATCTTTACCGAAGTAATAAGTATGACCCCAATTATTGTAGAAGCCATTATCTAAGCGAGCGCCATCTTTACCGAAGTAATAAGTATGACCCCAGTTATTATAGAAGCCATCATCTAAACGGGCACCGTCTTTGCCAAAATAATAGGTATGACCCCAGTTGTTATAGAAACCATCATCTAAACGAGATCCATCCTTTTGGAAATAGTAGGTGTGACCCCAGTTGTTATAGAAGCCATCATCTAAACGAGATCCATCCTTTTGGAAATAGTAGGTGTGACCCCAGTTGTTATAGAAGCCATCGTTTAAACGCGTACCATCAGCTTGAAAGTAGTAAGTATGATTAGCTTGATTCAAAAAATAGTTCTTTTGTTGCTGGCCTTGATCATTAAAGTAGTAGTCTTTACCGTCAATACTTTGTTGACCAGTTACTTTTTGACCATCCTTGTAATAGTAATTATTACCATTATCTTTTTGCCAACCATTTTGAGAAGCCGCTGCCTGTGGAGCTACCGCAACCTTACTTTCACTTAAAGTTGCTTGAACATTGTTATCTTTTGCTGGTTGATTAATAGTTTGGTCAGCTTGTGTATTATTATTGTTATTCGTCGATGCTTGTGCTCCTGCTTGATCAGTAGCCACATTATTTGGTGTTGAAGGTGTTGTTAATGATACTGTATTGGTAACTTGACTTAGTGCATCTGCTGAAGCATTACTTACACTTTCAGTATCATTGGCTGTAGTATCTGCATTAACACTTTGAGAAACAGATAGCGTACCAACAGCTACTGAAAGCGTGGCAATTGCCATGTAGCACCAGTTTTTCCCCTTTTTAAACATTTTATAATGTTTATGAACACTCATTGACTTATTTACCCCTTTTTTATTTTTAACATTATCTATCCTATCACATGTTTTTAAATAAGTTCTCATCTTTTCTAGTGCGCCCGGCATGGGTATTAGCTAGGTGGTGAAAGTCCGCTATGGGCCGTAGTAGTCGGAACCATGAGCTGAGGACAAGGGTGTCCACCGTGAGGTGGAATCTGAAGGAAGTCTAAGGCAAAGTAGTCGATTGGCGACTAATTTTATAAATAATTTAAAATCCGGACTACGATTTTTGAATCGATCAAAAATCATAGTCCGGATTTTACTGTTAGAGAACCAAGAATTAATAGTTAATTCCCAGTCTCTTTCTATAGCTTATCAATCAATGGTTGCATAAAATTATTATTGATTCGGGTAAGCTTATGATGGCTTCCTAAGTTTAGTTCATAGGCTAATCGCTCGGGATCATTTTGGTCATTAACTTTAATGATTCCTCGTTTCTTAAAGTTAAAATTTTCGGCAATGTGCTGCATCGCTTTATTGCTGCGGTGAGTATCAACCCGAAAATTCTTAATTCCTTGCATTTGGCCAACTGTTAGCAAGTTAGAAAATAGCAATTTACTAAGTCCTTGGCCCTGATAATTACTGCTGATAGCTACCCGGTGGATGGTAGCATAAGGCTCATCTGGTTGTTGCCACTGTCCCTGTGTAATATTGCGGTAGGTTGGTTCGGGTGTAAGTTGAAGAGTCGCAGTAGCCACTACTTTATTATCATTAATTAATATCCAGTTTGTTTGCATCACAATATCTTGAGTAAAGGTTTCCTGATCTGGATAACCGTTTTGCCATTGCGGACTACCATTTTTCTTTAGAAGCTCTTTTGCATCATCAATTATTTTCATAATCGCCGTTAAATCTTGAAGCTGGGCGCGTCGTAAATATATTTCTGCCATTTATAAAATTGGGGACAGCAGACGTGACACTGTTTGCTTAAACTTCAACCAGCGTGGTTGCTCTGCAAACATTGCTGGTGTAATCACCCGACAGTTACGAATATCATTAACAAAAATTCGCTCAAGATCGTCTACCGTATTTTGATTGTAAATAAAGGCATTAATTTCGAAGTTTAATTTAAAACTCCGAAAGTCAAGGTTAGCAGATCCAACAGAAGCCATCCGACCATCAATCATCATTGTTTTGGCATGAAGGAAACCTTTTTGATAGTAATAAATTGTTACACCATGATTAGCGAGCTCACGAGCATAATACTGCGTTGCCCGATATACAAAAGCATGATCTGGCATTGAAGGAATCATTATCCGTACATCGATTCCTGAATGAGCTGCCACTTTTAACGCATCCAATATACTATCGTCGGGGATCAGATAGGGAGTTTGGATCCAAATATGGTCCTGCGCTGCATTAATTAGACGTAAATACCCCATTTTAATTTTTTCCAATGGCGCTTCAGGACCACTAGAGACAGTCTGCAATGCAACGTCCCCATGAACTCTAATTGGTTGAAAGTAAGGATGGTAATGCACAATCTTATCTTCATCCTTTTTCATTGATGCATTCCAGTCGCCGATAAACCGTCGCTGAAGACCATAAACGCCACCACCGACAATTCGAAGGTGGGTATCACGCCATGGGCCAAATTTAGGAACGCGTCCTAGGTATTGATCGCCAACATTAAAACCACCAACATACCCAATCTCACCATCAATAACAATGATTTTCCGGTGGTCACGGTAGTTTATCCGAAAATCAAAGAAGTTACTTCGCGACATCAGGAACGGGGCCGCATAACCACCGACTTCACGTAAATGATCATAAAAACTTGGCCAGACTCCCATCGACCCCCATGAATCGTAGAGAACTCGCACTTCTACTCCCTCAGCGGCCTTTTGTTCAAGTAACGTCCGTAATTCATTACCAATTTGATCATTATAAATTGTATAAAACTCAATATGGATACTCTTTTTTGCTGCTGCAATATCATCAAACATTTTCTTAAAAAGCGCATTACCATTTGTAAAAATATTAACGGCATTGTGCCGCGTTAAAAATGAGTCATCAATACTTTGAAAAAGCATGATGGTCCGCCGATAAATCTGGACGGTTTGATCTTTAGGCTTCGGCATATTGATGAATTGTTGCTTCTGCCTTTCTAGTGCTTGTTTTAATTTTAGTTGCGTTTGGGATTTTATTCGGGCTAATTGTTTATGTGGTAATTTTCGTCCAAAGAATGCATATAATATAAAGCCAAAACCAGGAATCAGCGTTAGCACCAATAACCATGCCCAAGTTGCAGCAATATCCCGCTTTTCACGGAAAACAGTATAAATGGCCGCAATTTCATTGACGAGAATAACCAGTAGCAAACACCACCAAATAATTGTCCATGTTAATGCCATGAGCTGTGACATAAGTTAGGTCACTTCCACAAAATACGAACAGCGCAGTACAACAATGGCCTTCAGCGTCCGGCAAAGTCGAACGCTGAAGGCCTATTGTTGCTTGCGGGGACTCGAAAACGAAGTCACGAGTGACTTCTGTCTCGCTCCCGTTTTCCTACGATTAGTCAAGAAAAATATTTAGAAAAGAAGAGTATACTAAACCAACCCGGTTCTTCTTCAAAAATCGAGAATTAGTGGTATATTAAAATTGTGAGGTGGTTATGCCTTCACAGGGACTATTGAGTCCGTATACCGATAGTGGTATTTTTTATGGTGCTTAATCATGGATAAGAGACATTTCAGAGTTTTATTCATACAAGCTACCATGGCGACCTTGTTCAGTTTTGGATGAGGTCGTTTTTCTTGTGCGCCTGGCATGGGTATTAGCTAGGCGGTGAGAGTCCGCTATGGGCCGTAGTAGTCGGAACCATGAGCTGAGGACAAGGGTGTCCACTGCGAGGTGGAATCTGAAGGAAGTCTAAGGCAAAGTACTGCACCGAAGCGGTGGCAAAGTAGTCAGAGCATTTTGGCTTGAGCAAAGCGAAAGCCAGCGCCTTGAGACGCCGGCTTTTATTATCGGCTTATAGCCGATGTGCAAACCACCCGTTTGACGGGTGGTTATGATTTTTATTGGTTGAAAGCGATTGCTATAACTTGGGCCTGAATAGTTTCTAACCCATCAGCATTTAAATTAATATACTTATTTACAAGGCGTTCATTTGCATGAAGATCGTTGACAAGAAAATCATGGATTGATGTAATGTTTATTCCAGCATGACGTAAATGGAGGATTGTCATCGTAATTGCTAACTGTTCTGTTTTAGCAGCAGAAAGAGTAGTAGGGGCTGTTTCGATGACACCTTGGTAATAGCCGCTCATAAATGTTTTATTCATTTACTTTTTAGTAACTTCCATGACGATATCAATAGTGGTTACCTTTTCACCAGCATCTTTCAATAATTTAATATCGAAGTCTTTACTGTTAGTAACTGTTACCATGACAGTATCATCAAGGCCAGCTTTCTTGATTGCCGGGTCCCAGAATTCCATTAATTCGTCACCTTTGTTAAAGTGTTGATCCTTATCAAAGTAACTAATGAATCCAGTACCACGAAGCTTAACAGTATCAATACCAACGTGGATCAGTAACATAATACCATTGTCAGATTCAAGCCCGATTGCGTGACGAGTAGAGAAAGTTGCTCGTACTGTTCCGCTAAATGGAGCAATTACTTTACCATCAGATGGTTTTATAGCGAATCCTTTACCCATGTTCCCAGAAGCAAAGTTTTCATCGTTAACGTCTTTTAAGTTAACAAGTGTACCGGCAACTGGTGATGTAATATCAGTAACGCCAGGTTGTGGGGTAGAAACAGATACTGTTTGAGGGTTGTCGCTGTCAGCATCTTCAAGGTGATCTCCCCAAGTCTTTTCAAGTTCAGCAACGATCTTGGCGTGCATCTTTTCATCAAGTTTAACCTTTTTTGCAAAGATAAATACACTAATGAGGATCAAGATAGCAGGGGCTAGGAACATTACTAGCTTAAACTTAGCAGCACCTGCAGCAGTAACTGTTGCTGCAGTGGCACCAGCAGTCATTCCAGCAATAATAGTAGTTGGTCCAATAATCCATCCAGAAACAGCACCAGCGAACTTATCTAGCAGTGGACGAACTGATAATGTAAGTGATTCGTCACGGTGTCCTAATTTTAATTGACCATATTCAACAGAATCAGTAATAGTCATTAAAACAACTAAAAATACTAATGGTTGTGGAATGAAGAATAATTCTGCACCAACTAAAACTAAAATGAGTGATTTACCAGCAAATGCAAAGATTAATAAGCCAAGGAAAAGTACTGAAACTGACCCGTAAAATAATTTACGCCGACTAATTTTACCAGTAAAGAGAGGGAAAGTAAGAACTGAAATAACACCAATAACAGTGTTTAATCCACCTAGAATAGAGAAAGCCTTTGAATCACCTAAAATATAAGTAAAGTAGTAAAGCTCCATACTGTTAACTAATGTGATTCCTGTTGTATAGAATAGATATGAGAGAGCTATAGCGAATAATTGGTCATTTTTGACAAGAATTTTATAAACGTCTTTTAGTTTAGTTTGTTCTTTGTTTTCACGAAGCAATGACTTTTCTTCATGAGTACCAAGCCCGACACCAACAGCAGTAATAGCAGCAACAGCAGCGGCAATTGCAGCAAAAATAAACCAACCACGATCATCACCGGTACCGCCATTTTGATTTGCTGAGAAGAATAAAACCATTGGCATAATAACAAAACCAACAATATTTCCTCCAACAGTAGAACCAACCCGCGCAAAAGTAGCTATTTTATCACGTTCATGTGAATCAAATGATAGCGCAGGAATCATTGACCAAAAGGCAACATCATTAAATGAATAGAAGATATCCATAATGATATATAAAATAGCAAAGATCAATAGGTATAGGTAAGGATTAGAAAGACTTAAACCGCCCATTGGGGTGAATAAGATGGCTAAAATAATTGCTGAAATGATTCCACCACCGACAACCCACGGCTTAAATTTACCCCAACGTGTGTTAGTACGATCAATTGCGTTTCCAATTAATGGGTCAACTAACAACTCCACAATTCGTAATACAGCGATAATTGATGTAACCCATAAAACCATGTGATTGTTGAATGCTTTGTTACTAGAATTGAATAAGTGTCCAGTAACATACATAATGAAATACGTTGAAAGTAAAGCATAAAAGACATCATGCCCGAAGGCTCCCATTGAATAGGCAAAACGGGAACGGGCAACATGCTGTTTACTTTTTGCAGTATCGATTTTTGTATTCATCTCCTTTTTCCTACGATTAGTCAAGAAAAATATTTAGAAAAGAAGAGTATACTAAACCAACCCGGTTCTTCTTTAAAAATCGAGAATTAGTGGTATATTAAAATTGTGAGGTGATTATGCCTTCACAGGGACCATTGAGTCCGTATACCGATAGTGGTATTTTTCATGGTGCTTAATCATGGATAAGAGACATTTCAGAGTAAGGATCCAAGTCACTTAACTGATGATGAAAAGAATCAAGTTAAGAACAAGGTCGATAATGCTAACAAGGATAAGTTCCCAGCTGGCACTACAGTTACAGTAGGCGATGACGGTACAGCTACAGTAAATTACCCAGATGGTTCAAAGGATACTATTCCAGGTTATTCTTCGTGATGCTTCTTCTTTAATCCGAGTAGTCCGAATAAGCTTAAAAACAGCCCTAATATTTCTAAAATCGTAACATCTTTAGTTCCTGTTTGTGGTAATGTCTTTAAGCTATTATTCTTGCTACCACTCTTAGCTGTATTTCCATTCATACTTTCTGCATTATTGACAGTGTCACCACTGGTTTCATCATCAGTATTAGAAACAGTCCCATTAGATCCACTAGAAGAATTTGAATCATGCTTATTTCCAGAAATACCTTTAATTAAATCTCTGCCTGGGATAGTGTCCTTGGAGCCATCTGGGTATGTTATGGTTGCTGTTCCATCATCACCTACTGTAATCTGACTGCCTGATGGAAGAGTATCCTTGTTGGCATTAGTTACATTAGTCTTGACTTGGTCCTTTTCACTATCAGTTAAGTGACTTGGATTCGTTACTGGTACCTTGGTTTCTGGAACACTTGGAGTAGTCTTATCTGCGTCGGTTGATTGACGAACTAGGTCACTTCCTGGAATAGTATCCTTTGAACCATCTGGGTAATTTACTGTAGCTGTACCGTCATCGCCTACTGTAACTGTAGTGCCAGCTGGGAACTTATCCTTGTTAGCATTATCGACCTTGTTCTTAACTTGATTCTTTTCATCATCAGTTAAGTGACTTGGATCCTTTTATTTAGTATAATCCATATCCTTTGTTTCTTTTGTCAATAACCAAGAAATAACTGCTAGTACTGATAAAACTAGCATATAATATCCGGCCGAATGTAATCCATAATTAGCAATTAACCAAGTTGTTACAGTTGGAGCAACGGCTGCCCCAACCACTGCAGCTAAGTTGTAAGTAATTCCTGCACCAGAATAGCGAACTCTGGTTGGGAACAGTTCAGGCAAGACAGCGCCGACTGGACCATAAAGAGTGCCCATCACTAAGAATCCTAGTCCTAAGAAGAGTAAAACGCCAACTAAGTTATGTTGTCCTGTAAGGAAATATGGGAATACCAAGGAATAGCCAACTAGTGCTACTGACGCAGTTAATAAAACTTTTTTCCGACCAACACGATCTGCTAATACAGAAGTTAACATGATCAAAACAGCGAATTCAGCAATTGCACCCATTAATAATAATAAAAATTCCGAAGAGGTAAAACCTAAAGCTGTTGTAGCATATGATAATGACCAGGTTGTTAATGTAAAGAATAGTGCATAGGTTGCTCCCATGATGAAAGTTCCTTTTAAGATTTCACGCCAATTAGATTTGAATACTTCACGAAGAGGCGAAGCAGTTGTGTTATCACGTTCTTGAGCCAACTTAAACAAAGGTGTTTCTTGTAAACGACGTCGGACATATAACCCTATAACGACTAAAACAGCCGAGGCCCAAAAAGGAATTCGCCAACCAAACGTCATCATTTGCGCTGGTGTTAGTACCCGTTCTAAAGCAAAAAATAAGCCATTGCATAGGAAGAATCCGATTGGTGCTCCCACTTCCGGAAATGCACCATATAATGCCCGCTTGTTAGCCGGAGCATTTTCAGTAGCTACTAACACAGCTCCGGACCATTCGCCTCCAAGCCCAATTCCTTGGACAAACCGACAAAGGCAAAGTAACAATGCTCCCCAAACGCCGATAACTTGATAGCTAGGAATGAAACCAATGGCTACTGTCGCCACTCCCATTACTAAAAGTGAGATCACAAGTGTTTTCTTGCGTCCTAAACGATCACCATAATGTCCAAAGAGGAAGGAACCTACCGGGCGTGCTACAAAGGCTACTCCAAAAGTCAACAAACTTAAAAGTGTTGCGAGTAAAGGGGTCATTTGCGGAAAGAAAATTTTGGGAAAATAGGCAGCAGATGCAGTCCCGTAAGCGTAAAAATCGAAAAACTCAATTGCCGTTCCCATCATCGAAGCCAAAATTACTGTCTTGACAGGATCACGTTTTACATTAAGCTTGCTGTTTGTCTGCGGGTTGTTAGTTACTGTACTATCCATTGGTGGACTATAGAATGAAGTTAGCCACCCAGTTGGTGGTAAATAAAAAACGCCATTCGGCGTGACATCAGGTATCATATTAAGTGAACCAAACCTATATGAAAGGATGTCCGTCAAATGACGCACTTAAATGATTTGTACTTTGAAAACTAAATACTATCTAATTTCTTTATTAACAAAACAATAAACCGAGAACACCGCGTTATTTGAGTTTTAATTAACGAATTATAATCGCTAACTCAATTAATCAGACAATCTTTGATTGGTTAAGTCCTCGACCGATTAGTAATGGTCCGCTCCATGCCTCACGGCACTTCCACTTCCATCCTATCTACCTCATCATCTCTGAGGGGTCTTACTTTCCCGAAGGAAATGGGAAATCTCATCTCGAGGCGAGTTTCACACTTAGATGCTTTCAGCGTTTATCTCGTCCATACATAGCTACCCAGCGGTGCTCCTGGCGGAACAACTGGTACACCAGCGGTATGTCCATCCCGGTCCTCTCGTACTAAGGACAGGTCCTCTCAAATTTCCTACGCCCGCGACGGATAGGGACCGAACTGTCTCACGACGTTCTGAACCCAGCTCGCGTACCGCTTTAATGGGCGAACAGCCCAACCCTTGGGACCGACTACAGCCCCAGGATGCGATGAGCCGACATCG